>CAZKYZ010000047.1:0-14489 GCA_964557055.1 uncultured Desulfobacterales bacterium | reverse complement strand
CCCGCAGCATATCTTCATAAAAAAGTTCCGGGGAGTCTTCTATGCCCGCCTTTTCCTGCAGATAATTTTCCGGTGCGGCCAGACCGCCATCACTGATGCGGGTGTTACCGCCGGTCACTTTCATCTTTTCGAATACAACAACCGAGGCACCGGCCCCGCTGGCTTCTATGGCTGCGGACAGTCCGGCCACGCCGCTGCCAATGATGACGACATCCTTTTGTTCATCCCACTCGGTCATTTCAAAACTCCCATCGCGTAAGTATTTGTGGCCATTTGCCAAAACAACCCATTCCGTACTCTAGTGACCATCCATTAATCGAAGATTTCCGGATAGGGCGATTAGCCGTTAGCTTGACAGGATATTATCATTTGATTTTTTTCTAATAGCAAACAGCTGAACACTATCTACATCTATAGGTACAGGGCTCTACGAGTGTCAGACATTGAGGCCAATCGAAGGTTTGCCTTTTCAGGAGAGACGGCTTCAAGGCTCCCATCATCATTTTGAAACACAACCCCTGAATCCGTCAGCATGTTATATCGGGCTTTACGTTCCTCTTTGTCCGGGCAGCACACGATCTGGCAGTTGGCACACGTCACGCGCAGTTTTTCATCCATGAAATAAAAATACCTGCCGCCGGGAGAAGCAGGCCATTTCCCATGGGCGCGCTGCATCTTAATATAAGCGGAGCGTAGATCGGCATCGTTTTCGGGAATAACAAATCGTCCGGGCGACCATGTTGACCATTTCCCCGACGAATGCAGACCCGTATAACCGCTGCAGGCACAATCGCATCGACCGTAATTTCGGCGCTTGGAATAGGCAGTCCTCGTGTTTCCAAGCGTTACGGTTGTCTTTTTTTGTGGGTGCATAAATCCCGAAACACAGGAGGCCATGCACAACCGGCAATCATCACAATAGTTATCTTCCTCAGGCAAGGGCGGTGTCGGTAGCAATTCAGCGGTTGTAACCGTCGTGCCAAGAATGATGGCGGCACCGTATCGATTGGATAAAAGATTGCCGGACAATCCCATATGTCCGACACCGGACCTTACAGCCAGGTAGCGATGGGCAATATCCGGATAATATAGATCTGCGGTATATTCAGGTACGGTTCCTGCGTCTGGCGGTCTGAAAACATTATTCGCCGCGACCGGCACCGACGGATATCCTTTTTGCTTGAGATAATTGGCCAGATGCAAGGCAATACCGCTGGCGAGAGCATTTGCCCGAATAAGTTCGTTCTCAAATGCCACTCTCTCCTTTTTCATCAAATAAGGAGGAATCACCTTCTGGTCGATCGCAACGGCAAAGCTGACGGCGGACTTTGCTTCCGGCAGAACATAGGTCAGATCTGAAGATGGGGGTCCGCCTTCAAGTGTTTTCAGCGTTGAAATGCCGGATAGAGATGCCCCTTCGATTTCAACAAATTCCTGAACGATACGACTCAATTTTTCCAATTCGACGTATTCCTTTTTATCCGAGTGATATAACAAAATTCCCAATATGGTTTTTAGCCAGGAATTCCGTTTGTGCTTTTGATATATGCGCGAGGGGGAATGTCTTGGCCAGCAGCGGCCGAATGTCCTCATTTTCAATGTATCCAACGAGTTTTTTAAATATCCCGACCGGTATGACCGTTGCGCCGTGCATTTGAAGGTCCTTCAAATACAGCGCCCTTAGATCGAGGTCGACGATGGGACCTGCGATGGCACCCGATGTAACATAACGGCCTCCCCGGCATAGCAGGGCGAGATATTCAGGAAAACACTCCCCCCCAACCACATCGGCAACAACGTCAAGCTCACCGTCAGGTATGCTTTGCCGGATATGGGTTGCGAAATCCTCTTGTTGCCGGTCCAGCACATAATCGGCTCCCAATTTTCTTACAGCGCCTATTTTGGATCGGCTGGTCATTGCAAATACCCTGGCTTTCCTCCGCCTGGCCAATTGCACAAGGGCTGAACCAACACCGCCGGAGGCACCGGGTATGAGGATGCTTTCGCCGGCTTTTAAATCGACACGGGTCAACATATGTTCAGCCGTAGAATAAGCGCAGGGAAAGGTCGCCAGTTCGGCATCGGTAAGTTTCGATCGTATCCTGAAAGCATTCTCTGACGGTACCGTTGCGTATTGGGCAAAGCCGCCATCCCTTTCACTACCCAGATATCCTGTCAGGTTGCGGTTTTCCGGGTTGGATGGATCGCGCAACCAAGGATCAACGAGGACCCGTTCACCGATGCGTTTCGAAGAAACGCCATCACCAACGGCTACAATTTGACCGGCAATATCGGCACCCTGGATCCGTGGAAAAACGATCGCTCCAAAGCCCCATGTGGCTTCTTTTTCTAAAACGCCTTCAAGGCCCCCAACACCGCCGTCCGTGGTTGTTCCGCTACGAATCGATCTGGAATACCAACCGATTCGCGTATTGATATCCGTGTTGTTCATTCCACAAGCGCCAACCTTTACGAGTACTTCTCCGGCGTTCGGTTCGGGTATGGGCAGGTCATCACGAATGACAACTTTTTCCAATCCTCCGTGCCCCGTGAGCACCGCGCCGGCCATCACTTTGGGAAATATCATGGTTTCTTCCGTTATCGTGTGTTCATGAGCATCAGCGATCAGGATGACTTGTTGAGGGTAGCCATGGCGTAGGTGAGGCGATCGATAATGATGGCCATGAACACGATGCACAACCCAGCTTCAAATCCCCGGCCGATCTCGATCCGGTTAATGGCCAGCAGCACTTCGAAGCCAAGCCCCTTGGCACCGATCATCGAGGCGATGACGACCATGGCCAGCGCCATCATGGTGGTTTGATTCACACCGACCATGATGGTCGGTCGCGCCAGGGGAAGCTGTACTTTAAACAGGATCTGCCAATAACTGGACCCGAAGGCATGGGCGGCTTCCACCACGCTGGCCGATACTTCCCGGATACCCACGTTGGTCAGTCGAATCACCGGGGGTACGGCGTAAATAATAGTGGCAAACAATGCCGGCACCTTCCCCAGCCCGAAGAGCATTAGCGCCGGGATCAGGTAGACAAAGCTCGGCATGGTCTGCATACCGTCCAACAGCGGTTTGATGACCGACTCGAAGGTATCGTTGGTCGCCATGATGATGCCGATGGGTATGCCGATGACCAGGGAAACGATCACTGCTGAGATGACCAGCGCAAGGGTTTGCATGGACAGCTCCCAATAGCCCAGGGTCCCCATGAAGAACATCATCCCGGCCATGATCAGACCTGGCCACCATTTTCCCATCAGGCGCCAGCCTAAAACGCCGGTGCCGATCACCAGGACCGGCCACGGCAACCACAGAAAAAAACGTTCCACCACCAGCATGAATTTCAAAATGGCCGTGCCGAGGACATCAAAAAAACCACCAAAATTGAGCAGCACCCATTCCATGGCATTTTCAGTCCATACATCCAGTGGAATCTCTATCGTTTTGGGAAACTTCATTTAATTTCCGTTCTTTGGGGTTCACGCAAAATGACAAAGCTAATTTTGCGTGAACCCAGGTACATTACATTTATAAATTACGTCCTAAGTACCTTGGAGAAACCACTTTCCTCACCAACGGTTTACCCTGATGCTGCGTCAGGGGATATTGCATCGTGTCCGTTTATGAATACCGAATGGACAAAGAAAGTGTCCGAGTCAGAAATGAGCAATTTTTTCGTTGAGCAAGGACCGATCCGCCGCCGACCAAGGGCTATGGCGGGACAAGCAAGGGTCCGGTCGCCTTGTGGGGCGTAGCCTGAAAGGCGAAGATTGAAGGACGCCGCTCAGCGGGAAAAGGGCCATTTCTGGACGGACGCTACATGGCGGCCTTCACTTTTGCCGCCACTTCGGGAGTTACCCACTGGGTCCACAGGCTTTCATAGTTCTTCAGAAACCACATGGCGCCATCCGGTGCTTTGCCGTCGGTATCGCGCATCTGGGCCAGAAACTTATTGTTGATATCCAGGGTGGTCTCGTATTTTTTCAGAAACGCCACCACGTCCGGCGCCCATTCGGGCAATTTCTTGTGAACGATAATATCGCATTTGACCGCCGGGTACTCGCATTTGGCGGTAGATTTAAAGGTGGCATCGTCAAAGGGCGGCTCTTCCAATTGGGTCATGTCCAGTTTACCCAGCACCCATGTGGGTGCCCAGTAGTACCCGATCCACGGTTTGCCGCGTTTATAGGCGGCTTCCATGCTGGCGGCCAGGGCAGCCCCGGAACCGGGTTCCATTTTGTTGTAATACTTGTCGACGCCATAGGCCTTGAACTTCTTGTCGTTGACAATTTTGCAGGACCAGCCGGGAATACAGCTGTAAAAAATGCCCTTGGCTGGATCTTCCGGGTCCTTGAACAGTTCCCAGTATTTGGGCATGTCGAACACCGACTTCAACCCGGGCGCGCTGGCCTTGATGCCCCGCTTGGCGTCACCTTTGACCATATAGGTGGGCACGTACCAGCCCTGGACACTGTTGGGGAAATTGGCCCCCAGGAGAACAAAGCCTTCATTGGTTTTGGGGTCCTTGCCCTTGGCCAGCCCCTTGTCGTAGAGCTCCTGCCAGTTTTCCGTCCAGGTCTCCATATTGACATTGGGGGCCTCTCCGCCCTTTGCGGTGATCAGAGCCGTGTTGAGCATGATGGTCTCACCGCTGGTGTAGTTGACCTCATACTCCAACCCGTGTTCGATGATAAAGCCGGCAATCCGGTTGTGGACCTGAACGCTGTCCCATCCCAGATCGGCAAACACGATGGGTTTTTTATCTGCGGCCATTGCAGTTCCAGCGATCAGTGACAACACAAATACGATCCCTGTCAGCAGTGTCCATTTGCGTGTCATTCGGTTCCTGAATTCGTACATGCTAACCTCCTTTTGGTTGTTGTGTTCAAAATTATCAAATTGGCTGTTTCCATAATTTGAAACATTCAGCTTGGGTTTGAATCGGTGGCGTTCACCCGGGTACTGTCCGCCAGTGCTCCCAGCAGAAGCCCCTTAATGATGACGCCCTGCAGCCGGTTGCGTTCATTGACAACGGCGATGGGGTATTCATTATCCGCCAGAAGCGGGAACAGCTCGATGGCCGAGGTGTCCGGTAAGACCCGTTGGATTTTCCGGATCAAAATACTTTCCAGTGTTTTATCGCCCCGCTTCATCGCTTCGGCAGCGTCCGTGGCGGTGACAATGCCGGCCAGTTCACGATCCTTGCACACGAAAATTTTCGAAATCCCGGCCGTTTTCATCTTTCGATAGGCCGCCTTGGGGCCATCGGTCTTGTAGTAGGCGAGGGCTTCGGATTTCTTCATTATTCTCTCTGCGGTGATGATCTTGCTCATGTCCACATCTTCGACAAATCTGGCCACATAGTCGTTGGCCGGATTGGTAAGGATCTCCTCCGCGGTGCCCACCTGGGCAATCACCCCGTCCTTCATCAGTACGATGCGGTCCCCCAGTTTGATGGCTTCGTCCAGATCATGGCTGATAAAAACGATGGTCTTTTGCATATTGTCCTGCAGATCGATGAGCTCGTCCTGCATGTCCCGGCGGATCAGCGGATCCAGGGCACTAAAGGCTTCGTCCATGAGCATGATGTCCGCGTCCAGCGCCAGTGCCCGGGCAAGACCTACCCGTTGTTGCATGCCGCCGCTGAGCTGATCCGGAAAGGAGTCCTCCCACCCCTTGAGCCCTACCTGTTCTAACACCTGCATGGACGCCTCTTTTCTTTTCGCAGAATCGACTTTCTGGATCTCCAGACCGTATTCCACATTGCGAAGGATGGTCCGGTGGGGAAAAAGGGCAAAGTTCTGGAACACCATACCGAAATGCTTTTGGCGAAATTCACGCAGCGCTTTCACTGACAGACGGGTCACGTCCTGCCCATCCACAAACACCTTTCCGGTGGTGGGCTCGATCAATCGATTGATGCAGCGCACCAGCGTCGATTTACCACTGCCCGACAGCCCCATGACGACGAGAATCTCACCTTCGTTAACGTCAAAGGACACATCCGCCACACCGACACCGTGGTGGATCGCTTCCATGATTTCGTCTTTACTGCGCCCCTCCTTAACCAGTTTCATGGCCTTTTCAGGATGGGGTCCAAAGATCTTGTACAAATTTTGGATCTCGATTTTTTTCATTTTTTACTATTGATTCGGTTAGGGGATTATTTGCTGCTGTCCGTTCCAGTCAAGAGGACTTTGAGTTCCTCCGGTGGCGGATCAATGGCACCTGTGGTTAACAACGGCGCCGCCACGATATTTTTGGCATCCATCATGGCCACCAGGCGATGCAAAGAACTGAGAATCATATGCTGCTCCCAGGTTTGCAGTTCATCGAACTGATCGGTAAACGATTCCTGCATCAGCGGCGGTGCGTCTGCAAGTAAATGATTTCCAGCATGGGTCGTTTCCACCAGCGTACGCCGCCGATCACGGTCGCTTCGCTTTCTGACGATATAGCCCCTCTTTTCCAGCCTGTCCAATACCCCCGTTACGGTGGCCTGACTGAGACTGATGGCTCGAGCTATATCGCTGGCCGTTATCTCGTCGGATTGTGAAATTTCTCTCAAGATAATCAACTGAGGACCCGTAAGGCCAAACTGCTTGACCAGATGTTTGGAGTGTATGTCGATGGACTGAATGATGCGGCGTATGGCGATCAGCACCTCATCACAGACAGACGTTTTTTTTCTTAGATTATTATCCATCAGTAAATTCAAATGTTAATATCGCATCAATTGCCAGCGGCATAATACTTACTTGTCAAAGTAATATGAATGCCATTATCAATAACAACTCTAACTATTATTATATGTCTGATTTGACAATCATAATCAAAATAATCTTTATTTTAAAAGAGTTACTTAAACCATATATTCAACTATTTGTCAACAACACAAAGTAATTAAGATAGCATATATATAATGTGTTCTAAATCATAGGTAATCCACCGGCTATACCGGTGAGAATTGACAAGGCTCTGCCTTAAAGAGCGAGAGAATGGTAGACGGTCCTCCCAAAAACAATAGAAAACAATAGGGGTCAGGTCTTGAAACTTGCACTATAGAGAGGTCTATGGTAATATAGGCTCTACGATTATCGCCCAAAAAAAAGAGAACCAAGTTGGATATGCCCGACCTTTGAGAATATTATTTCAAGGGGCATTTTATTATGTAATCGCCAGAGACAGGGAAGAAATCAGACGAAACAGGGAGACACTTTGATATTGGAGATTCCGGTGTATCCCAGGCAAGTTGAAGATTTTCGAAAAAACGGAATGATGACAAAAGGCTGAGAAAACGAGTCGGAAAAATTGAGAGCGCGTGTAGAAAAGTGCCCCATTTATTGTTGAAACATGGCATATGTGCTTGAATTTAAAAAGCAAATACTATCAAACGATGTAACGGTTTATCTCAATGTGAAAGGAGGGACGTAAAATGAAATATCGTTACCTTGGATCTTCCGGCCTGCTGATGTCGCGTATTACGCTTGGGACAATGACTTTTGGGGCCCCTGATTGGGGGTGCGATGAAAAGGAATCCCATGCCATAATCAAGAAATACATCGAAGCGGGAGGGAATACCCTGGATATTGCCGATATCTATGCCGGAGGACGATCCGAGGAGATCGTAGGCAACCTCATGCCCGAGCTGAATCGCGACGGACTCATTATCGCCAGCAAATGTTCTCTCCCATCAGGTCCGGCCATCACGCAGTTTGGTGCCAATCGTAAACAGATCATTTCCTCATGCGAAAAAAGCCTCAAGCGATTGAAGACCGATTATATCGACCTTTACCACGTCCACGTTCCCGACCCCATAACGCCATTTGAGGAAACCTTGCGGACCCTGGACGATCTTGTGCGGCAGGGTAAGGTTCGTTATACGGGTTCCAGCATGTTTTTCGGGTGGCAGTTGACCAAGGCGCAAGGCGTATCCACAGCGTACAATCTGGAAAAAATGGTGGCCGGGCAATATATTTACAGTTTGATTCACAGGGAACTGGAAAGGGAAATCATGCCGGCGGCGATTGATGCAGGCATTGGTATCACCTGTTTTAGCCTGCTTGGTGGTGGCTTGCTGACCGGCAAATATCGGGGACAAGATAAACCGAAGCAGGGAACACGCGCCTCCTTTCGGACCAAAGTGGACGGTCCCCGATTCTGGCATCCCAGAGGGTATAAAACCGCCGATATAGTCGCAGTTGTTTCCGAAAAATCCGGAATACCCATGGCCAAGCTCGCCATTGCCTGGCCCCTGGGACGAAAATTCGTCACTTCAGTGACCATCGGCGTTAGAAACGTCGAACAATTGGAAAAGAACATGGAGCCTGCTGACTGGGATCTGCCAACAGAGGTGTGGAAGGAATTGGAAGAAATGACCCGTCCCGAAGAAGAATATATGACCTGGTACAACAAATTTAATTACGGCCGTTTTTTCAAAGCAAGCGAGTATCATGATGGAGAAGTTGAATTGATTTAAAGAAAGCAATAGGGGTCAGGTCTTGAAACTTGCACGATGGAGAGATCTATGATAATGTGAACTCTGCGATTATCGCCCAGTAAAGAAATCAAAAAACATGCGGTGGCACGACAGAAATCCTGGAGGAGGCCGCGAACAGTAGATTCAACTTTTCATATAACTTTCGACAAGTAAGGAGGCGTTTATCATGAGTGAAAACATGGATGTTAAAAAAACATTGGACCTCAAAGGGCTGGCCTGCCCCATGCCGGTTGTAAAAGTGAGCAAGGGGATCAAAGAGGTGGCGGTTGGCGAGATCATTGAAGCAATAACCACCGATCCCGGAACGTTGACAGATTTTCCGGCATGGGCGCGAACCAGCGGCAACGAAATTGTCGATACCCAGCAGGGCGAAGGGGAGATTAAATTCTACATTAAGCGACTGTCCTGACTGCTGACAGGCGGGCATTCCGAATACACACTGCCCGTCGCAGGCATTTTGGCAGGTGCCAGGGGGGATTGTTTTGGATTCGATCTATTATTTCGTTCTGATCCCGATGGTCTACATTGCGGTCAGTGTATTTGCGGTGGGGACCGCACTGCGGTTAATTAAGATTTTTCGCCAGCCTGCGCACCCGACCACATTGCAAATCTATCCTGAAAGAAAGCCCAGCTGGTTGTGGGCCCTTCACGATACGATTTTTTTCCCGACCATTCGACGGCACAAACCTGTGCTGTGGTTCTTTCTTATGGCCTTTCACCTCTGCCTGGTTCTGTTGTTCATTGGCCACCTGGAACTGTTCGCAGAAATTGCCGTGTTCCAGATCATTCCCCATGACGTGTTTATCGGAAAGGGGTTTGTGGGTTTGATTACGGCAATTTGTCTGATGTACTTCCTCTTTCGACGGTTCTCGTCTCCTGTCCGGGATCTATCCGTTGCCGAAGACTACTACCTGCTCATCCTGTTGTTTTTGATTGTAATCTTCGGCAGCGAAATGGACTGGGCCAGAAACTGGTACGGATACGGTGATATGGATACAGAAGACTACCAACCTTATCTGTGGAGCCTGTTGTTGCTCAGGCCCGAACTGCCGGACAGTATCCTGTATTCAGGGCACTCGTTTATGCTGGTACTGCACGTATTCTTCGCCAATCTGTTCTTGGTTTTCTTCCCGTTCAGTCAGGCGATACACTCGTTTTTATCTTTACCAATGAATAAATTGAGGAGAGGATAGCCATGGATGAGAAGTTGCGGGGTGAGCTGCTCAAACTGTTCCAGGGCAAACTGAATGAAGCGATGACTTTTTACCTGGAGACCTGCATGCGCTGCGGGGTCTGCGTGGAGGCCTGCCACGTGTATGCTTCCATGGGGCAGGTGAAATATATTGCCGCTTACCGTGCTGAAATCATACGCCGTATCTACAAGAAATATTTCAAGCCCCAGGGGAAAATGTGGGCGTCTCTGGGGGAGTCCCGAGAACTCAGCGAGATAGCCCTGGACGAACTTTACGAAGCCGCCTATTCCTGCACCGGCTGTCGGCGCTGCATGGTATACTGCCCCTTCGGGATAGACACACAGATGGTCATGTCCATCGCAAAACTGCTGTTGATCGGCGCCTCAGCGGAACCGGACATTCTGACCCTTCTGGCGGACACATCCATTGAAAAGGGAAAATCCATTGATCTGTACAAAGAGGGCTTTATGACCGGAATCAAAACCCTCGAAAAGGAAGTTCTCAAACAATGGCAGGTGGAAGCCGGAACAACACCCATCCCCATAGGCGTGGAAGGAGCTGATCTTCTATACGTGGCTCTTGCAGGAGCCCATTCCATAATCCCGGCGGCCGCGATTTTCAATGCCGCCGGCGAAAACTGGACCTTGAGCTTTTTCGAGGCTGTCAATTTCGGCGCTTTCGTGGGCGATCCCACCCGAACCAAACTCATCCTGGACCGTATCATCAACGAAGCCAACCGGCTGAAGGTCAAGGAGGTCTGCATCTGCGAATGCGGAACCGCTTACAGGGTGATGAAACAGCTGTCGGGGCGCACGCAGTTCGCCGTCACTTCCATCACGGAGGTCCATGCCCGCTATATACGAGAGGGCCGCATCAAACTGGATAAAACCAAAGTCAGTGGGGCCGTTACGTATCACGATCCCTGCCAGATTGCCAGAAACGGCGGGGTGATGGATGAACCCCGTTATATTCTAAAGCACCTGACGGATGACTACCGGGAGATGTCGCCGGAACCCAAATACAACTGGTGCTGCGGCGGAGGAGGCGGACTCGTGGCCTTGGGAGAGGATACCCTGGACTTCCGCATGAAGTCGTCCCGGGTCAAAGCCGAACAGGTTAAAAAGAGCGGAGCTGATATACTGGTTACGGCCTGTGAAAACTGCCACACGCAGCTGGGAGACCTCAACGATCATTACAAATTGGGCTGTGAGGTCAGATTCCTGTCCTCTATGATCGCGGACGCGCTGGTTCGATGAGGCAAAACCGCAAAGTAAGCTGAATGCTGATAACGATTGATTGTTCGGAAAACAAGAAGGTCTTGAAACTTGCAAGCTGAAAAGGTCTATGGACACATAGGCTATGCGATCAGCGCCCGACAAAGAAAGCGGAGTTCGATATGGCACGACCGTTGAGAATATTATTTCCAGGGGCATTTTATCATGTTACCGCCAGAGGCAATGAGCGCAAAGCCGTTTTTAAAAGCAAGAAAGACCGCGAAAAATTCCTTGCCTATCTCGAAACCGCCACCGAGAGGTACAATGCGGTTATTCATGCCTATTGCCTGATGGACAACCATTACCACCTTCTGCTGGAAACACCTTCCGGCAACCTTCCTCAGATTATGCGCCATATCAATGGAGCTTACACAACATATCATAATGTCAAGCGATCGCGGAGCGGCCACCTGTTTCAGGGGCGCTACAAGGCTATTCTTGTGGAAAGGGATGAATACGCCAAAGAGCTTTCACGCTACATTCACCTCAATCCCGTCAGGGCCGATCTTGTAGAGAAGCCGGAGGATCATGTCTGGTCCAGCTATCGTTTTTATATCGGCAGGGAAAAGTCTCCGCAGTGGCTGTGCAGAGGGTTTATTTTAGGTTATTTCGGCAGCAGATTTCCAGATTCACAAAAGGGATATCGCAAATTTGTTCAGTCGCTCAAAGGACAAGAGTACGAGAGCCCCCTGGATAACGTTGTCGGGTCGGTGTTGCTTGGCAGCCGGGAGTTTATCGATTTCATAAAGCAAAAATATATTTCCGGCCAGGGGCAGGCCAAAGATCTTCCGGCCCTGCGGCAGCTTTCATCCC
Source organism: uncultured Desulfobacterales bacterium (assembly GCA_964557055.1). Taxonomy (GTDB): domain Bacteria; phylum Desulfobacterota; class Desulfobacteria; order Desulfobacterales; family CAZKYZ01; genus CAZKYZ01. Next base: position 2,693 of record CAZKYZ010000047.1, on the reverse strand, counting down.
GGGTTTCTATGGAAGCGGTATTTACGGAAGTGGACGCGGTGTTTTCAGAAGATCCGGCTTTATCCAGAAGTGTAAAAATTTATCTTTGTCACAGGTATACCGGTGAAAAACTGAGATCGATAGGTGATCATTTCGGAATCAGCGAATCGGCTGTATCACATGCCGGCAAACGGGCAAAGGAGAAAATTGAACTGGACAGGGCTTTACAAAAGCGAATCCTGCGCATTGAAAAGAAACTGGGTGTTGCAAGTTTCAAGACCTGACCCCTGACAAAAGGGTAAACATGTCTCGCAATCGATTTATCGCAAATACTTTCGGGACATTTATTTGTTCAATTGAAACCATCCCCAAAAATCAGGTAAGGCTCTTGTCGCAAGATTTTGCTTGCGGCAAGGCCGGTTTCCGCAATATCAGCCCGGACAATCAGCCATGTATCCAAAGCGGGATACAGGGGCAGCCGCCCGGTCCTCGTCATTGTCGTGGTTACCATCGTCGTTCTGCTCATTGCCGTCATCGTGAAGATCGGGGTCATAACTGACCCAGACGATGAAGGTTGCCCTTATGTTGGCCGGGCACTCGTTGGCGACACGCGTGGAAGATCCCCAATGCAGAAAATCGGGAAAGTAGTCACGCGCTGCAAACGACGCGTTTATGGTCATGGACTGGCCACTGTTCAGCCGGGTTATGGGCACGTTGCGGATGACCGGAACGGAGTCGGGTCCACTGAGGTGGGGAAGCAACAGCACAATTTGTCCGGCAGCTTGGTTGGGACCGGACACAAAATCGCTGCCTCCGATATTGGTGATCCGTCCGATGATCTGAATCCTGTCTGTGCCCATCGGGGATGCACTGATCAATTCGGCCGCAAGATCCGGATCTCCGGGTCCCTTGGGTACGGGCGGGGTGGTTTTTTTCATCACCGCCGGGCCTTTCACTTTTGTGACGGGTTTTTTGCTTGTATCGATTTGGGTCTGTTGGACGGCCGTCTTGGCGGTCTGGGATGCAGCCAGCCCCATCTGCACTGAAACCCCCATCAGAAAGATTCCCGCAATTACCAAACTACTCCACGCATGCGATCGTTTCATTTTTTCTCCTTTTCCGTTGAAAATATTTCCAGCCGTTTTTGCCAATCTGAAAATTGCTCATCTCAGGTATCCGGAATTCGAGCAGCGATTTGAAAAATGGCAGTGTATCCGCTGTTGCCGTTTACCGTACGTGGCATCAGGGGCGGAAAAGGTTCAAATGCGACGGGGATTATTGACTTCCAAAGACAAACAGGGAACTGCCCACCGGAAGGCGGGCAGTTCCCTGTTTTATGAAACTTTCCAAACGCGGTTATCCCAAAATGGCTTTAAGATCCTCGTCGGGCGTCGAAATCGGTTTGATGTCAAAAATTTTTACCAGCGTCCCTAATACATTCGGGGTTAAAAAGGCCGGCAGGGAAGGCCCCAAACGGATACCTTTGATGCCGAGGTGCAGCAGTGCCAGCAGCACGCAAACGGCTTTTTGCTCATACCAGGAAATGATCAGCGACAACGGCAGTTCATTAACCTCCACATCGAAGGCTTTTGCCAGTGCCGAGGCAATCTGAACGGCTGAGTAGGCATCATTACATTGGCCGGCGTCCAAAAGACGCGGGATGCCGCCGATATCGCCCAGATCTTTATCGAAGAAGCGGTATTTACCGCAGGCCAATGTCAAAACGATACAATCTTTGGGAATTTTTTCGACAAACTCGGTATAGTAATTCCGTCCCGGTTTGGCGCCGTCACAGCCGGCCACCAGAAAGAAATGGCGTATATCGCCGGATTTCACAGCTTCGATGACCTTGTCGGCGACACCAAGAACGGCATTTCGCGCAAAACCGACCGTAACCTCCTGTTTGACATGGTCTTCCGTAAATCCCGGAAGCGCCAGAGCCCTGTCGATGACAGGTTGAAAGTTGAGATCCGGAATATGGGGGATACCCGGCCAGCCGACCATGCCGCTGGTAAACAGATTGTCCTTATACTCGTTTTTGGGCCGCTGGATGCAGTTGGTGGTCATCAGGATGGCCCCTGGAAAATCGACGAATTCTTTGATCTGTTTCTGCCAGGCGGTCCCGAATTGCCCATAGAAATGGGGATACGCCTTCAACTTGGGGTAGCCATGGGTCGACAGCATTTCACCGTGGGTATAGATGTTAATGCCTTTCCCTTCCGTTTGCTTCAGCAGCGCTTCGAGATCTCTCAAATCATGACCCGAGACAAGGATGGCCTTTCCCTTCTTATAACCCAACGGAACCTTTGTCGGCACCGGGTGACCATACGTGCTCGTATTGCCGGCATCAAGCAGCTCCATGGCTCTATATGCGGCTTCCCCGCATCGCAGCGCCATTGTGACCCAACCGTCAAGCTCCAGATCTTCTTTTTGAATGGCTGCCAAGCCCTCATGCACATAAGCATAAACGCTGTCATCTTCCTGGCCCAAAACAAGGGCGTGGTCCGCATATGCGCTGACGCCTTTAATCCCATACAGCACCGTGTGTTTTAATGACAAGATGTCCGGGTCATCACCGGGATACGTTTTTATACCGACTTGCTCCCCCTGTTTGACCAGATCCTCCAGGCTGTTTTTGGGTTGAAAGATGGTCGCTGCACCAGACCAATCCCCAGCGCCGCCGGCAGCGGCAACCTGTGTTTTTAATTTCTCTC
>CAZKYZ010000046.1:0-14501 GCA_964557055.1 uncultured Desulfobacterales bacterium | reverse complement strand
AGTCTTTTGGCCCAATATCTGCGTTGGGCGTTCGTTCCAAATCCTCGAAATACAACAGTATTCCTCCGGTTTGAAACTCGCGTCCGCCTTGATCTTGAACCAAAATCCGCTTTTTGAAATAGCATCTAGAACGTATCGTAAAAAAATATCTTTGTTGGAAAAAGGAAGAAAAAATGTTTTCAAAAATACTGGTGGCCAACCGGGGGGAAATCGCCCTGCGAGTCATACGCGCCTGCAGGGATATGGACATCCGCAGCGTGGCCGTCTTTTCCGAGGCCGATGAAGACTCTATGCCTGTAAAGCAATCCGACGAGAGCGTGTGCATCGGCGGGGCGATCAGCAGCAAAAGCTACTTGAGCATCGCCAACATCATCGCGGCCGCCCAAAAAACCGGGGCCGACGCCATCCACCCCGGCTATGGGTACCTGGCCGAAAAGGAGGAATTCGCTCGGGCTTGCGAGACCGCCGGAATTGTTTTTATCGGGCCCCGGCCGGAAAACCTGAACCTGGCCGGCGACAAGATCGCCGGGAAGAAGAAAATGGCGATGGCCGGGGTGCCGGTTATCCCCAGCAGCCCTGGCGGTATTGGAACGATTGCGGAGGCCGGGGATGTGGCCAAAGCCATCGGCTATCCTGTGATGATTAAGTCCGCACGGGGAGGCGGCGGGCGGGGAATCCGGCTTTGTCACGATGAAGAAACGCTTGTCGAAGAATTTCCCGTCGCCCGAATGGAGGCCGGTGCCGCCTTCGGCAACAACGAAGTGTACATCGAAAAATATATTGTCAAACCGAGACACATCGAATTTCAGATGCTGGCCGACCGGTTCGGAAACGTGATCCATCTCGGGGAACGGGAATGCAGCATTCAGCGCCGCTACCAGAAACTCATCGAGGAGGCCCCCTCCCCACGGGTGGACAACGCGCTTCGGACCAAAATGGGTCGTGCCGCGATAGCTGCGGCAAAGGCCATAGACTATTTCAACGCCGGGACGGTGGAGTTCCTTCTGGACCAGGATGGAAATTTTTACTTTATCGAGATCAACGCCCGAATCCAGGTCGAGCACCCGGTCACGGAACTGATCACCGGTATCGACCTGGTTAAGGAGCAGATCCGTCTCTCAGCGGGGGGGCGACTCGACTACGCTTTCGAAGATCTGAACCTACGGGGCTGGGCCATCGAATGCCGGATCAACGCTGAAGATCCGGACAGAAATTTCAGGCCCTGCCCGGGCAGAATCGAAACCTACCATCCACCTGGCGGATACGGCGTCCGATTGGACACCCACCTCTACCAGGGATATGAGCTGCCCATTTTCTACGATTCTCTGGTGGCCAAGCTGATCTCCTTTGCCCTGACCCGTCAGGAAGCCATCGCCGTCATGAAACGGGCACTGGCCGAATACCGGATCGAGCCGTCGAAAACCACTATTCCCCTGTATTGCCGGATAATGGAGGACAAGGACTTCCGGGAAGGAAAGTTCGACACCAGCTATATCGAGCGGTTCCTTCCGGAAAGAATCGATGACGACGAGGAGGATGACCTGTAAGCATTTCGGATGAACGGTTACGACACAATCGCGCTGAGGAAAAGGGAGGCTGAAAAACACCGGTTCTGTCACGTCGAAGAATCCAACGTATATGGTAATCAACCGCAAAAAACCGCGGACCAGTGTTAACACAAAAACAGCAGGGGGGATTCAATGCCAGCTGACAGGAAAAAACTCATCATTGCCAACTTCAGCGGTTTTTTCGGTGATCGCTTTTGCGCTGCTAAGGAAATGATCGAAGGCGGCCCCATTGATGTTCTGACCGGAGATTATCTGGCGGAATTAACCATGGCAATTCTGCTCAAGCAGAAAATGAAGGACCCCGGCAAAGGGTATGCCCACACCTTTCTGAAACAGATGGAACAGGTTATGGGGACATGTTTGGACAAAAAGATCCGGGTCATCTCCAATGCCGGCGGACTCAACCCCGGGGCCCTGGCCGAAGCGCTGGGAAAAACGGCACAGATTCTGGGGCTGCACCCGAAAATCGCCTATATCGAAGGCGACGATCTGATGCCGCACCTGACCAGGCTTCAAGAGCAGGGCGAGGCTTTTGTGCATCTGGACAAAGGGACCCCATTGAAAGACGCCGGGGCGATGCCCATTACCGCAAACGCCTATCTCGGGGGGTGGGGGATCACCAAGGCGTTGATAAAAGGCGCGGACATCGTCGTTGGCGGCAGACTCGCGGATGCAGCCCTGGTCATGGGGCCGGCGGCCTGGCACTTTGGATGGCAGCCGGACGATTGGGACAGGCTGGCCGGCGCCGCCGTTGCCGGTCACATCATCGAGTGCAGCGGCCAGGCCTGCGGTGGAAACTATTCGTTCATCAACGAAATTCCTTCCTACCACAACATCGGGTTCCCCATCGCCGAGATGCACGAAGACGGCTCCTTTGTTATCACCAAGCATCCCGGAACCGGGGGATTGGTATCGGTGGGAACAGTGACCGCCCAGCTTCTCTACGAAATCCGCCAGCCCCATTACCTCACTCCGGATGTCGGTGCCCGTTTCGACACCATTCAGATATCCTTGCAAGGATCCGACCGTGTTGCGATCAGGGGGGTTTGTGGTGAACCGCCGCCGGAAAGCACCAAGGTCTGCATCAATAATTTGGCCGGGCACAGCAACTCCATGACCCTGTTGCTGGCCGGACTGGATATTGAAAAGAAAGCCAAAATTGTTGAGGACACCCTGTTTCAAAGCATCGGTGGAAAAGAAGCATTCCAGGTCGCCGAGGTGCAATTAATCCGTTCAGACAAACAAAACCCGCCAGTCAACGAAGAAGCATACGCCTACCTGCGTCTGTCCGTTCTAGACCCGGACCCTAAAAAAGTCGCCCTGTTCTCGACCCGGTTCATCGAACTGGCCCTTTGCACCGTCCCTGGGTTGGCGTTGACCGCCCCTCCGGATAAAGGACGCCCGGTGATCCAGCACTGGCCGACCCTGGTATCCATGGACAAAGTCCGGCAGAAAATCGTCGTCGCTGACGAAACCTTTACCGTCGACCCACTGCAATTCGAAAGAAACGAGCCGGCGCCTGAACCTTTGGCGGTTGATTTTCCACCGGTGCCGATCGGGGAGACGATGGCCGTTCCTCTGGGCCGCTTGTTCGCCGCCCGCTCGGGAGACAAGGGCGGCAACGCCAACCTCGGCATCTGGGGGAAAACGCCGGAAGCTTACGCCTTCCTGAAAAATTTCCTGACTGCCGAAAGGTTGAAAGCACTTCTTCCGGATATGGCGGCCTATACGGTTGAACGCTACGAACTCCCGAACCTGAACGCCTTGAATTTTTATATACAAGGGGTTCTGGGTGACGGCGTGGCCGCCTCTTTTCGCATGGACCCCCAGGCCAAGACCCTGGGAGAATATTTACGAACGAAAACCGTGGATATTCCAAAATCGCTGCTGGAAACAGAGAAGGGAAAGTAAAATGACGGGCCATGTTCAAATAGAGGTAATTGAAAAGGGTAAAACCGTATACCGTTTAACTTCTCATCAACGAACCATTACGGAAACCGACATTGTAAATTTTGTAAACCTGGTGGGACTGCATGAACCACCATTTATTGACATGGAATTTGTGGAAAAGATGATGCCCGGATTACACAATAAACGGTTTGCACCTGCCCCGTTCCTTATCTCCCTGGGAATGGGACTGGTCTCTACCAGAATTATGGAGATCGTCGACGCAATCACTGCAAAGGAAAACCTGGGACCATTTCACGGAATGGTTGGCGTCGAAGCGATGGTAAAAAACCCGGCGTTTCCAGGCGACACCTTGAAGGTGGATCTTGAAGCCGGTGTCGATCGAAAGACAAAAAACGGGCAGACGCTGGTCGATCTAAAACATGTATTGAAAAATCAGCGCGCCGAAGTTGTCGTTGCTTTTACGGAAAAAATAATATTTGAACCGCTCCGTTTTTAACCACCCAGAGAAATATGCGGCACCCTGTCTTGAACAGCTGCGAAAACCGAAAGGAAAGACATGAAAGAAATCAGCAAAGACCTGGCAGACGAAGGGCAGGCGCTGGACGACATCGTCGCGGAGATCGATGACGATGCCTGGAACACCGTCACGACTTTTGGCGATTGGACCGTCAAGGATGAAATCGCCCATTTAGCCTACTTTGACTGGTTCGCGAGGCTTTCCGCCACGGACAAGGAGGCCTTTAATGCCGAAATGAACAAATTGGCAATGGATCCTGACAATTTTTTTCAAAACACTTTGAAACCCGGTCAGAGTAAAAGCAACGTCGCATTGCTCGAATGGTGGCGGACGGAACGAAAGGCCATGATCATGGCCTATAGCGCCTGCGACCCCAAAGAAAGGCTCCCCTGGTACATCCCCATGAGCGCACGGTCATCGGCCACGGCCCGGTTGATGGAAACCTGGGCGCACGGCCAGGACGTGGTGGATGCCCTTGGAGTCGAACGGCCGGCTACGGACCGATTGAAACATATTGCCCACCTGGGCGTTGCCACTTTCGGATGGAGTTTTCAATGCCGTGGTTTGGAGGTGCCCGAAAAACCCGTAAGGGTGGAACTTGCCAGTCCTTCGGGTGAACTGTGGACCTGGGGTCCGGGGGGGGCTGACGACAGGATAGATGGAGCTGCACAGGACTTCTGTCTGGTGGTCGTGCAACGGAGGCACTATCTGGACACCCATCTCCGGTTACAGGGGGAGGTTGCCGAAAAGTGGATGTCCGTTGCCCAGGCTTTTGCCGGACCACCGGCTGCAGGCCCTCCCTCCGGCACGTTTCCCAAACTGGTGTCGTGATGGAGCAGGAAGAGCTGAACCTGCATCATCAACAACTGCTTGAAAAAAACCTGGCTCTGATTGGTGACGGTCTATCGGAATACTGTTTTCCCAACCTTTACCTTTTCCGGCACATTCATCAATACCGCGTTGTTTTCGATGAAAAACTCTTCATCAGCGGGAAAACATATGATGGGTATTCGTTTTTGATGCCTGCATTTGACCCGCGGGAACTTGAAACCCAATATGCCCGCAAAATCATTTCCGATTACGATTTTTTCTTCCCCATCAGCAAACCGATGTTACGCCATTTTGACAAAGAAGTGTTTTCGGCACAGTGTAATCCTGATGATTCGGATTATATCTATACGGCTGAAAAACTGAAATTCTATCGGGGACGGCAACTCAGTGCCAAAAGAAACCTGATGAAGCAGTTTCTGGAAAAGTTCACTCCCCGAACGTTGCCCCTGACAAGCCAACGGCGAGGGGATGCGGAAAACATCCTGGACCAGTGGTTGTCAGACGTGGCCAAAACCATTGAAGAAACCGATTATCTTTCCTGCTACAATGCAATTTGCAGATTGGAGTCCCTCGATCTCGGCGGCACAATTTATTATGCCGATGAGGAACCGGCAGGCTTTCTGGTATTCTGTGAGGCAACTCCCAAGATTTGCGTTTTCCTTTTCGCCAAAGGGAAACGCAAATTCAAAGGTGTTTTCCAGTATATGTTTAACCAGTTTGCCAATACGCATCCGGACCAATTCACAGCGTATAATTTCGAACAGGACCTGGGGAAACCCAATTTTCGGAAAACCAAACTTTCTTATATTCCGGACCGAATGCTCGCGAAATACCGTGTCAGGGCAGATCTTAAAATGGCGAAATCCCTGTTTAGCGCCCCAACCGGGGACGTCTCAATTTAACCCGGATCTTTTCGATAAGGTCTTGTATCTCCGACACCCGGAAAAAATAACCGGCCGCCACCAGACAACCGGCAAAGAAAATACCCATAAACACGCAAAGGCCGAGGCTGCCGGATTTGGTTGCGGTGTCCAGGCGGGGTAGCAGCAAAATACGGACCCACTCCAGAAAAAGCCCGATGGGAAGACTTATGAGCGCCATTTTCAGATACAGACGATACACTTCCCGGCTTCCACGATTATCACTTTTACGGTTCCAGAGGGTGTACAGTAGCAAAACCTGAAAAAATGCAGACAGAGACACAGCCAGAGACACCCCGCGTGCCCCCATGAATTTCATTCCAAGCCAGTAAACCGGAAGGCTGGCCCCCACGGCAATACTTCCGACCAAAGCGGGAAACAGCGTATTCTGCATGGCATAATAGCCCCGGCAGACGACGGTTTGTGCAGAAAACGCAACAGCGCCCAGCAGTAGGAATACCAGTAAAGATGCTGTCAGGGCCGTGGCCGCTGGATCGAATTTACCCTGTTCAAACAGGATGCGGACCACTTCGTTGCGTACCACCATCAGCAAGACCGAAAACGGAACGACCAGAGATAGAAAGCGAAGGGTGGTGTTCAACAATTGATTCATCTCAGCGATCCGATTCTGCGATGCAAGGCTCGCCAGATAAGGATAGGATGCCACACCGGCCGCCTGCCCGAAAAGCCCAACGAGCAAAAACATGATGCGCAACGCGTAATTTAGCCCGGAGATGTTTCCTGCCGGTAAAAAAGACCCAAAAAACTTGAACAGTATTTCTGTGGAAAAGATCATAGTCATCCCAAGCATCAAGGGGATCGACAAAACCAGGTACTTTTTTACGTCCGGGTGCAAACAGGAAAAAGCCGGCCTGAATTGCAGACCGCATTTTCTGGCGCCAAAATACTGAAGAACAAAATTGCCGGCAAAACCACCGGCCAGAACACCCCAGGCAAACCCCTGCATGCCATAGCGCCCGCCCAGGACCAAACCCCCGCCGATGATGCCCAGATTGTAGATTAGCGGAGCCAGCGCCGGAATAAAAAACTTTTCTTTGGCAAACTGAACGGCCATGAACAGACCACCGGCAAAGAAAAAAAACTGCGCCGGCAATACAATCCGGGTCATGCGGGTAACGAGTGCCAATGTTGACGGATCCAGAATGCCGGGGGCCAGCAGCGGTACAAACAGCGGCGTAAAGATCTCCCCGATACCGATAAGCACGATCAGCAGACCACCAAAGCAGGTCAGGATAATGGAAAGAACGTGCCAGCCCTCTTCTTCTTTTCCCTCCGACAGGTACCTGGAAAAAATCGGTATGAAGGTGATGGAAAGAAATCCGCTGGCAAGGATATGGTTTAATATTTCCGGCAGGACAAAGGCCAGTTGGTAAGCATCGACTTGGCCGTTCAAACCTCCGATATGGGCGATCGCGGACTCGCGGAAAATTCCCATCAAACGGCTTAAAAAAACCGACGCCATCATGATCAGAGAGGCGATGCCCACTTTATTGTATAGCGATTTCGTCATTGCTTGCTTTTCGTTACCGCCACCTGAAAAATTTCGAGCACCATCGGGTTATTGCACTATTATGCAATATGGTTTACCAGAAAAGGAATTCAAAAGCAAAACCAGCGCCGGAACAGAAAGGAAAAATATTGGATGTATTTTGCCCCGTTCGGGAGGACTACCGGCGATGAACCGAACCGGGGCCTTTATACCGCCGATCCGGTTGGGCCACAGGGAAGCGGTGAGGTATAGCGCCATCACTATTCCCCGCAAAAACCAGAAGCGCAGCTATACTCGTTAAAGCTGTCGACCAGCGTCCGGACCCGGTTCAACCGGGCTTCTTTTAGAAAAGTTGCATAAAGAGCATCCGCTTGAACTTCTTTCCCGAGAACCCTGGTTTCCAAACGGTGGAGCACCTCTATGGACTTGTCACAAACCGGGTACCCCAGGTCGTCCAGGTGGATTTCATCGCTGACATGAACATCCGATATGTTGTTTATGTCAACCAGCTTAACCTGGCCCTTGCGGCCAACCAGGATATTTCGCACCCCCGCCAGATCCGGGATAAGGCCCTCCATGCCAATCAGCTTCTTCACGCGGGCCACAAAATTTTCAATGTCACTCTTAACGGTCACTTCCCAGGCCTTTCTGGCCCTGTTGTTGCCGATATCCATTCCGGTAACAAATTCAAACTGGTCCATCATATAGCGAACAGGGTCCGGATGCCATGGGTCGAGTTCTGCGCCGAACACGTACTCCTGCAAACCGCACAGGAGTATCTGGCGGTCCTTTCCGGTGTCATAATCAACAATGAATTCATTGGAAAGTGCCAGGTGAGACGGTGTCAGAAAATGACGAACCCGCTGAAACCGGCGGATTTCATCCAGTGCTGTTGAGAGATCCGCAAACTTCCGCCTGAAAATTCTCAGCATTTTCAACGGGGTCGCCGCCGGAAAAATCCGAATCCCCTCCTGGAAAAATCCTGTCGTTTCCAGATCCAGGTCTTTTTTGCGCAACACCTCCAGAATATGAGATCGCAGGCCTTGTCGGGTATGGTTTCTGAAAACATATGAATCGGAAGAATCCCGGATGAAATTGAGCGCTCGGACATCCTGCGGGTCAATTCTCTCCATATCTCTGATATCCGTTTTCATGCGCCTGGGCTGCCCTCCTCCATAAGCATTATACTCCGTATAAAACAGGATAACCCTAAAAGTGTCAACGGTCTTCTCTTTGCCGGCAACTTGACAGGTACTGGTATTTGTCCTAAAATATTAAAAATACTGTAATGCTGCTGCCAAGGATTTTTCCTGGAGTCGGATTTACAGCAGGCCGGTCGGGAAAGAACGATGATCGGGTCAGACAGGCGTACGGCCAACTGACTGCCTTCCGAGGCCGAACTCCGAAAGAGAAATATTCATGAAATCATTCCCGGACTCCATCCTTTGCACCACCGATTTTTCGGAACATTCCACCAACGCTTTCCGCCATGCATCTTTTTTGTCCAGCCTGTTCCAGGCGCAACTGTACCTGTTTCATTCCATCCACTTCCCGCAGGATCAGATCCACTCTTCCGACGTTTTCGTCAAATCCCAAAAAATGAAAATGCTGGAAGCAGAGGCCAAAAAGCAGATGGACCGTTTTCGATCACAGACAGACAGGGCTGTTCACTTTGAATCCCTGATTCACTTCGGCGACCCGGTTGAATCCCTCGCCACTGTTATAAAGGATTATCATATCGATCTTGTGGTAAGTGGAAGCCGGGGGTTTACAGCGCTTCAACGGGTGGTTATGGGCAGTGTCATTGAAAGACTGGCGCGAAACCTATCCTGCCCCGTTCTTGTGGTTCCCAAAAATTCCGCGCGGCCGATGGCGATAAAAAAGGTTGCCGTTTGCAGTAATGGTCCCGGAGACAGTGAAACTGTTCCGGGAACAGCCCTTCGGATCGCCGAAGCGACCGAGGCTCAGGTGCATATCATCCATGTTCTGGGTGCCCCTATCGACGAGGAGGCCCTTGATGAAACATCCCTTTCCTACGAAACGGCACAATCAGACGCGGAGATTCATCTCGGCCGGAACCTGGTTGCGATGCTTGCCCGCCTGGGGGCAAAACCGGAACGTATCGTCCCCGTCATCCGGCATGGCAACGCCGGAGAGCAAATCATACCGTATCTGCTCGATAATAAAATCGATTTGCTTGTGGTTGGGGTTCGCCACCGCACCCGGCTCGGAAAACTTCTGGTGGGATCAACGACGGAAGCGCTATTGCGAAACTGCCGCTGTCCGGTATTGACGGTACCCGTTGCAACGAAAACCTCATTACCTTGAATTGAGCGGTTTATGACGTCACCAACAGGGCCTGGAAAAATAACAGCCGTCATTCGAGATCCACGGTTTCTGGACCATCTTACCGTGAGCGGTCATCCCGAAAACCCCGGCCGGCTTATTTCCATATACGATATGCTGAAGACATGCCCCTTTCGAGATAATCTGTTGTTTGTGCGTCCCCGGGAAGCCGCCCGAGAAGACTTGATCCGCGTTCACGAGCCGCTGTATGTCGATAAAATTGCCGCCACCGCCAATCGTGATTTCTGCAGCCTGACCCCCGACACCAACACGTCGCGGGGCTCTTATCTGGCGGCACGTCTGGCTGCCGGCGGAATGATAGAAGCCATTCAAATGGTTTGCCGTGGAACTGCCAGCAATGCCTTTGTGCTGGCCAGACCGCCGGGCCACCATGCCGAAAAAAGCAAAGCGCTGGGATACTGCCTGTTTAACACCATCGCTGTCGGCGCGGCGTATGCCATTCAAAAGCTCCGCTATTCCAGAGTGTTACTCGTCGACTGGGATCTCCATCACGGCAACGGTACCCAGCACATTTTTGAAGCCGATAATTCTGTTCTGTTTTTTTCCATCCACCAGCACCCTCTCTTTCCAGGCACCGGCCTTTTCACAGATATCGGCATCCGGCAGGGAGAAGGATACACCTGCAATATCCCATTGCCCCGTGGTTATGGGGATGCCGAATATTTATTCCTTTTTGAAAAAATCCTGCGCCCCATGGCACAAGAATTTTTACCGGATATTATTCTGGTTTCGGCTGGATTCGATACGCATCGTTCTGACACGATTGGTGGTATGAACCTGTCTCAAAGGGGTTATGCCGGTCTGGCCCGCTCACTGCTGTCCATCGCCGAAAGATACTGTAATGGCAGAATTGTTTTCTGTCTGGAGGGTGGCTATCATCCGGAAGGGCTGCAACAAAGCGTGCGGGCGGTGTTGGCCGAAATGACCGACCACAGCCGGCATTCACTGGAAATTGATCCCGACAGCCTGGATACCAAAAAGGCAAACTACGCCTTGAAGCGGTGTCATCGGGTCCATCGCAGTTTTTGGAAATGCTTTCAGGAGCCATTTTATGAATAAAATCAATATTATGAAATCATCTGTTCGAAAATGGGATGGGATCCTCGCCGGCAAACGGGCGGATGGCGGGGTGTTGGACTGTCCCCCCTGTCGCATTTTTTACGTTCTGGTCTGTATCGGATGCCCGATTGCCGCATATACCGGAAAAAAATTCTGCCGGGGAACCCCCTATGGCGACTGGTACTGGCATCACCGGGAAATGCACGATAAAATCAGGCGCAAAATTTACTGTCCGGAATGCCGCCAGCTTGCAGAAAAAATGCGTGACTTCATGATCGAAATCGTCGATCATATGGAAAAGGAAAAGTGACGGAAACCGCTATTGCGCTCTTGAAATCTGCTGAGCTGATGGTGTTCTGTCTGGCGGCCGCTTCACTTTTCCGCAGGCGGGCCTACACCATAGCCGAATCGGTTTCCTATGCCATTTTTACGGTTTTTATAGCGACCCTGAGTGTCATCCAATTCTCCCTGCGGATGGGCTCAACGCCGATCTTACCGATCGCAGAAACGTCAGCCCTGTTGTTTTCCATAGGAATCCTTTATCACCATCACAAGACCGCTGCCGCATTGGCGAAACCGTCACTGGCCCTGCTGAAACACCACCCCTTTTTAATTTCGCTGTTTTTCTTATTCATGATATTTTTAGGGATCTGTTCGGTTTTAAAAAATTCCGGCATGGGAGCAGATGCGCCGTTCTTTCGCTTTCCACTATGGTATGCAGGCGGCGACGCACTTGATCTGCTTAAAAGATTTTATACGACATCCAGATACCCCCGGGGGCCTGCTTTTTTCAGCTACCTGGCATATCTCTCCATAGGCTTTTCAACGTACGCCCTTGCCCGAAGGCATGCATGGTCAGAAACAGCAATTGTGGTTACCATGATTGTTTTGTCTCTTCCCCGATTTGTACTCCTGGCCACCATCCCCGATACAGAATTGATATCCTGTTCCATGGCCCTGTTTTCCATCCTATGTTTATATCGAACCATCGAAAAGCCGACTATTGAGAATCTTTTCTTCCTGATCGCGGCCATTACCGTTGGCCTCAGCGGACGTCTGTATATTGTCTGTTTCAGCTCAATACTGGTATTACTTTGCAGCCTCTCGCTATATCGACGGCATGGCGGCGCCATCTGGATTGGGCTTATTAAAAGTAATCGCCGGTCATTGTTCATACTGATCCTGGGCCTTTTCCTGACGACCTTCGCCTTGATGCCTGTCGATGGTCTTGTCACAAGCACCGGTCTCCCCGACATATTGCCTGAACTTTACAACAAAGACGGCATCCAGGGAACCGGGGCCAATCTTCTTCGCTACTTACTGGTCTGCCTGAATCCCGGACAACCTGTTGAAAAATTGTTTGATTTGTTATCCGGCCCACCGCTGCCCTCGATATTAGAAGATATATACCGGCAACACGTAATGCCTTTGACGGGAAATCTCGGGTTGGCAGAGCCCTTCCGAATAGCTCCCTCTCCCGACCCGGTCTCCGGCTGGTTTGGCCCTTTCGGCATATTATTGATCCTGCCGGGAATCGTGTTTGCATTCCTGCGGGGATCGCGGCGCCTGAAAGGAATTGGCCTCTCTCTCGCAGGCTACTGCTTTGTAATCTCTCTCGTTTTCGCCTGGACTCCGGCAAACGCAAAATATTTCAGCCTTTTTTTTGCTTGCGGCGGCTTTACCGCCGCTCATTTTTTACCCCCCTGGCGTCTTACAGAAAAAGGCCGGATACTGTTTATCGCCGCCTGCCTTGTGCTGATGATTTATACCGGTCTGTCCGGCATAAAGCCCCTATGAAACATTTATTTTCGTATTCATATATGATAAGTTGCTTACGGGTGGTGATAAAAACCCATTGCGGTATTATGGACCTTTTCCAAAATGCGCAAACAGTTTAGCTGTATGCTTCGCCATTATGCGGGTCCAAGCCCTGGCCGTGATACCATACGAGGGTTTGGACCGTTTCTCAGATAGAAGGCATGCGGACGGAACTTTCCGTTAACGCCGGAATTTCTCGCAGCCAATTGTTGGATTGGGGTCGCCGGTTATGTATCTCGCCGAGCAGGTGGTGTCCGGGAAAAAGCAATATTTCATCAGAGAATCCATCTGCAAAGACGGCCTTTTCGTCCATCGGGATCTTGTTGACCTTGGATACCATCCCGAAATGTACATCCACTATCCAGGTGGTAATGCTTACTATTTTGACGCAACAATTGAAGACCGCATCATAGCAATCAACCCCCAAGCCTATTTGGAGGAATTGGATGCAGTCTTCTGGCCATTTCTTCACCCGGCTATAAAACGGGCCGTGGGTGTTTTTCAATCAAGGCAAAAACGGCGCCCAAAAGACAAAAAAAATGCCTTTGCCTCAGCATCCACGTCCGTTCATCTTTTTGATAAACGTCGCATTCATTTCCTTCGCTTTGCACAATTGGACCAAGGTGCCCTTGCTAAAATTTCACCGAAATTACTTGTGCCCGTTGCGGCTAAATCGCGTGATGAAATCGAACAGTATTTCATTCAATCGGAACGGGTTCTGGATCCCGGCGAACAAAAAACATATGTGTTCGTCATTTTCGATCTTCAGCGCTTTTTTACTGAAAGAACAGCTTGCCGCATGCCGGAAGGCCTGGACCAGGAAAAAACAGAAGCTCTCTTTATAAAAGAACTCTGCCGACTTAACCGGAATCCCGCATTCTGGTCCGGCATACCGATGCGTTCTTTTCTGCATCCGTACCTGGTCCGCTACCTGGTCATGTTTTTTGACAACGAATTTAGGTCCAGCCGGCTGGTGGATGACTATTTTTCGGAGTGGAGAAACACCAAACGTGAATTCAAACCACCACCAAAACCTTCTGTCAGCCTGACGGAAGCCAGTACGGTTTTTGGGGTCAGCCGTTCGGAGCTGAAAGAGATGAATAAAAGCGAACTGATTCGCCTCTTCCGCAAAGCCGCCCATGAACACCATCCGGACAAAGGCGGGGAACAAAAGAAATTTATTCGTCTGTGTGAAGTTTACCGTTCACTTGTTGAAAAAAGAAAATGAACGATCTGCCGGTGAAAATAAGTGTTCTGGATATCTGCCAGATACCGCTTGGAAAGATGTCAACATTCGGTTACCGGATCGGGGATCGCACAAACGGAACCTGCGCCCTGATAGACCCGGCCTTCAATACCCGCAAAATTATCAAAAAGGCGCAAAAAGACGGGTACCAGATCACGCACATCATCAACACACATGGTCATTCAGATCACACCGCCGGCAATGCGGATATTATTTCCCAAACGGGTGCCCGGCTCTATATCCATCAAAAGGACACGGATAAACTGTCATCGCTCCTTAACCGGGCGTTCTCCCGGGTTTTGGGGGGCAAGGGGTCGCCCCGGCCGGATGTACAGCTGAAAGATGGAGATCTAATCCAATTCGGAAAGACTCGACTGACGGTTCTGCACACGCCCGGTCATTCCCCCGGTAGCATTTGCCTCTATATCCGGGGCCACCTGTTTACCGGGGATACGCTTTTTGTCGGCGCTGTGGGAAGAACAGATCTTCCGGGCGGCTCCACCAGTCAGCTGTTGACATCTATTCAAAAAAAAATTTACACACTGCCTGACGATACGAGAATCTGGCCGGGCCACGACTACGGCATCACCCCCTGGTCTACGGTTAAACTGGAAAAAGAGACAAATCCGTTTACAAGATAGAGAAAGGAAACTGGTATGATTATCCACAAAATTGTTGCGCGAGACCTGCCCGACCTATGGTTCCAGGCCGTCCACGACATCCTGGATCACGGCCGCAGATTTACCATCGATAA
>CAZKYZ010000045.1:0-14537 GCA_964557055.1 uncultured Desulfobacterales bacterium | reverse complement strand
AAAAAGAATTGGTCATGAAAGCTTTAGGCGACAGTGTGCAATATGCAGTCCAAAACGAACAACTCGGCACCGGTCATGCCGTCATGCAGGCAAGATCGATTCTGGAGGGGTTCGATGGTAATGTTGTCATCCTGTATGGAGATATGCCGCTGATAAATCCGATGACGATAAGAAAGTTGATAGAAACGAGGGAGAAAGAGGGTGTCAAGGGTGCTCTGCTCACCATTGTTCTGGATAACCCTCCTGATTTTGGAAGAATCATCCGTGATGAAAATGGTAATGTACGAGAAATAGTGGAAGTAAAAGACTGTAAACCCGAAGAACTGGCTGTAAAGGAAGTAAATGTAGGCATGTACTGCTTTGATTGCAAGGAACTTCTGACCGCATTGAGTGAACTCAGTAATGATAATGCCCAGGGAGAGTATTATCTGACGGATGTCGCCGGAATTATATCCCAAAAGGGGCACACTGTTGAAACCGTTACCAGTGGGTCACTTGAAGAAACCCTTGGTGTTAATGATCTGCACCACCTGTTTTTTGCCGAAAGCCTGAAAGATATTCAGCATGCCGAGAGCCTTTATGATCTGATTGACGCGACACTCGCCATGAAAAAAAAAGAATAACCGAAAACCCGTTTATACTGTTACGAGAAAAGTATCATTGAAAGTCGCTATTTTGCATCAGTACAGTCTGTATGGGTCTGGAAGCAGTGTTTATGTCCGGGACATCGCGTGCAACCTCAGCCGACTGGGACATGAAGTGCACCTGGTTTCCCTGGAACCGTGTCCCGGCAGCTATGATTTTTTTGAGGCTGCCTATCTGCACAGCAAAGATTCCACACAATGCCTTTTCCAGTATGTGGAGAATCCCCGCTGTATTTCGCATACCCTTTCAGTCAACCCCGTACCCGTGGCATATGCTCGCATTGACGTTCCGAACTCGAAATTGTTTGTGACGTTCACGGATGAGGAGATCGACAATTACGTCCATTTTTTTTTCGCGCGGGTAAAAGAACTTGCCCAAAACTATGCTTTCGATGTGATTCACGCCAACCATATGGTACTGACACCTTACATCGCCGCGTTAGTCCGGGACGAACTGCAAATTCCATATGTGGTTACGATTCATGGCAGTGTTATCGAATATGTGGTTCTGAAAGACGCCCGCTATCTGGCCTTTGCCATCAAGGGTCTCGAGGCAGCCGGTAGCGTGATTGTGTTAAACAGTGACGTACGGAAAAGGGTTCTGGCTATCTGTCCCCAGGTGGAGGATCTGCTGGTTCAGATTCCGGTGGGTGTGGATGGTGTCGGCTTCAGGCCGGTGCTGGAAAATGCCAAGTCATCTGCCATCGATACGCTCCTTAATGTCCGTATGAAGCGGGGAACAAGCGGAAAAACAGACGAACTTATCGTTGAGACCCGGCAGGCAGCAAAACTGCGTGACGGGAAGGTATTGATAAATGCCGTTGAAGATATCCAAGGCCGCTATAACGCCAGTCATCCGGATACTGGTCTTGCAGCCCGCTTGAAGCGGGTTGATTGGTACGGCGAGAGTATTCTGGTCTATTTCGGAAAGTTGCTTTTCGACAAGGGAATCCATTGTCTCCTCGCGGCAATGCCGGAGATTGTAGCTTCCTGCCCGAATGCCTGCCTCATCGTGATTGGAAGCGGCGTTGACCGGGAATTTTTGGAAATGGGAATTGCGGCGCTTGATCTTGGAGATGTTGATCTGTTCAGAAACATCATCCGCACCGGAATGTCTTCGCGAAACGCCGATGCGGTTTTTATGGAATATATTGATAAATATCTGGGCGACATTGATACGGATATATATATATCGCGTTGCTGCGGAAAGATGCAAAAGAGGGTTGTATTTACCGGCTATCTTACCCGTGCGGACCTGGCCCAAATTCTGCCGCATGTATGCCTCAGTATTGTGCCTTCTATCGTAAAAGAAGCGTTTCCGATGGTATCGATTGAATCCATTGCCTGTGGTGTTCCGACAGTGGCATCCTATTTCTCCGGACTCCGGCCGATATTGGATGAGGTGGCCGCGATTATAGAGGGCATGGGGGAGTTTGTGAAAATTGGACATGCCCCTGAACGGATGGTCAGGGATCTGGGCAAAAACATTCCCGCTCTGCTGGGAGTTCTACGCGAGCAGAACCAGCGGGTGCGGATATCGGAAGATTGCCGCCATCTTGTGGAGCAAAAGTATATGTGGAAGGTCGTCATACGTAAAATTGAGAAACTGTACCAGCAAATGACAGTGGGCGACAAAAGAGCAACAGACCGGAAGCCGGCCGGTGAGGGCGTGTTTTAAACCGGCGATCCGATAGGCCTTTCCGGGTGGAGGGAAACGCAAATGGCGGCATATGCCACATTTTTCGACAGTTGAGCGATTGCCGAAGTTGCCGCTGGTCCAAAGAAGACGTTGTATGGTGTGTAGACGGTGTGGGATCGGTGCATCATGGGATGACCCGGCTGCCGGTTGCATCACGGGTGTGGCCTGATAAAAACCAGAAACATCGGAAAGGGAAAAATCATGTTTGATTTTCGCAGACGCAAACCGCAAAAGATTTCATCCGTCTGGGCCAATATTCTGGGATCCCTGAAAACAAACCTTGCCTACACCGACAGACTGGATGCCATTCTGACGGAACTGAACAAAATATTCAGCTTCCACGTTGATTATCTGTATTTTCTGGATGCTTCCGGAAAGCGGTTAAGTCTGGAATACATGAAATTCCCCTCAGTTGAGGAAGAATCGTCCGGTGGTAACCAGGAACTGCCCATTGTGACAACCAGCACCGATTATGAAAGTGTGCATACAATTTTACGAACACCTCTTCTCGATTTTCCTTTCACGAACAAACACCATGAGATCCACACCACCATGACCCGTGCCGGGCTGATGCATTCAATCCCTTTGCAACGTGATGGTCGCCTTGTGGGGGTGCTACAGGCCGGTCCTCTGGAAGACGACCAGCCGGTAAACGATATCAAGGAGAAGACCGATAATTTACTCTTTCCTTTGAGCTTTGCACTCACCCAGGCGCGACAGGAAGAACAGCTCCATAAGCGACTGCTGACTATGGAAAGCCGCACAGAAGTGAGCCGCAGGCTATTGAGCTCAGCTTTTGAATTGAATGAATTCCTCTCCCTTCTACTGGACCTTGCACTGACCGCTACCGGCACCGGAGCCGGTTTCGTCGCCATCGCAGACGCGAAAGGTGAAAAACCCCAGGGGCTTACCATAAGAGCCCAGAAGAACATGCCGGATGCGTTTTTGGAAGATGTCAATCTAGAGATAGGGGAGGGACTTTTTGACTGGATGTCTGAAGAAAGCCAAACCTTGATCGTCAGCGATTATGAATTTGTCCAGGCGATGGGCGTCAATTCGATCCTTGCCGTTCCGCTTATGGAGGGCAATGATCTTCTTGGGTTGTTTGTTCTGGTGAATTTTAAAAAAGGCGAAACGTTTGCTGAGTACAGTCTGAAACTGCTCACTTCATTTACCGAGCAGATACGTCTGATTCTCGATAATGTTCGTTTGCTTGATCAGTTCACCCAGCGCTACCTCGTTACCATGAAGGCTTTGACAAAGATTGTTGACCTTAGAAACCCCGCCACCGCAACGCACACCGAGAGGGTAACTGCGGCAGCAGTAGAAATTGCCAAGGCAATGAAAATGTCAGCCCATGAGGTAAATATTATTAAAATGGCCGCTGAAATTCATGATATCGGTATGTGTGGCCTTGCCGATACCGGTACCGGTTATCAGGCCGATTTTGACCATCCCACGATCGGTGCGGATATGATAAGGGTTCTCGCCCTGCCGGCAGGGGTTGCCGACGCGATAGCCGAACATCATGAGTGGTTTGACGGGTGGGGTTATCCCAACGGTACAAAAGGGAATGAATTGTCGCTGGGTGGCAGGGTGCTCGCACTTGCCGAATATTTTGTTGAAGCAACTACCGCAGGAGAACTGCAGCAGGTGCCAACCTGGGAAAAGCTTAAGATGGAGATACAGGAGCGCAACGGCACACAATTTGATCCGGAAGTCGTTAGTGCCTTTTTAACCGCTATGGAAAAAAAATGTGAGAAAGCGGGCGATGGGGTGCTGGACGGATGCACCCGTTTCAAGGCCTGCCCCGCTGAACTGCAGGCCGACTGTCCGGCCCGCGGGGACACGGCTCATTGCTTTCGGTATCAGGAAAAAGGTGTTCAATGCAAGGGGCATGGAGATGAAACCTGCGGCAATTGTTTCCTGTATCTTGAATTTCAGGAACGGTCGAAAAAAAAATAATCAGTTTGACAAACCGAAGGAGCCATATCATGGAACATTCGATACGCGCGGAGAACAACGTCACGATAATCGAACTGGAAGGTGAGATAGATGTCCGCTGTGCCCCGCAGTTGAAAAAACTCATCCAGCAATTGATTGATGATGGTGATGTTCAAATCCTTGTTGACCTGTCAGGCGTTCCTTTTATGGACAGCACGGGGCTGGGCATTTTTGTAAACGCATTTAAACAGCTGCAACGTACCGGGGGGGGGGTCAAGTTCACCAATCCCCAGGACGTGCTTCGCAAAGTGTTTTCGATAACCCAGACCGATAAAGTCTTTTCCATTTTTGAGTCTGTCGGCGAAGCCATGGAGAGTTACCGCTAAAATGGGGTGCCGGTACCCTGGCGTTGCATAAACAGGATAGTTTTTGCGCAACTCGGCCAGAGCGGCTTGGTGCCTGTCACGAGAAGGAGATATGTAGAATGAAAATCGATGTGATCAAGGAAAAAAAAATTGTCATCGTAACCGTTGAAGGAGAACTCGATGCCGAGACATCGCCCGAAATTCGCAACAAATTCGAGGAACTTGTGGGCGCGGGCGAGAACCAGTTTGTCATTGATCTCACCGGTGTCCCTTTTATGGACAGTTCCGGCATTGCCGCCCTGGTCAATCTGTTTAAACGCATCCGCATCGGTGCTGGTGACGTTAAACTTTGCGGTATTCGGGAAGAGATCATGAAGATCTTCTCGTTGACACGGCTCGATCGTGTATTCGAAATTTTCGACACCCGTGCCGAAGGAATCGACAGCTTTTAACACGACGATATAACAAAAAAAAGACTATGGAACTCAAAGCGTCCTTCGAAGTGGACAGCCGGCTGGAATCTGTGGCAGCGGCACGTGAATGGCTGGCTGAAAAGGCTCGTAAGGCCGGGTACGATAGCGGTACCACAGATGATTTGAAGTTGGCCATAACCGAGGCAACAACCAATATTATCCGGCATGCCTATGGCAACACTCCGGGTAACCGTATACTCTTTTCTCTGTTCGTTGGAAATGAGAAACTCGAACTGATCATCCGTGACTTTGGAAAAACTTTTGATCGGGAGACCTACCAGCCACCGGACCTTTCCACTCCACAGGAGGGAGGCTACGGAATATTTTTGATCGAGAACCTCATGGATGAAATGCGCTACGAACCTTCCGAAAAAGGGGGGACTTTGACCCTTGTTAAGTATCGAACATCAAAACAACCGTCAGATCCGGAGTTGAAGCGATGATTGATGTTTGTCTGATATTGGAAGGCACCTATCCGTATATCACCGGCGGTGTTTCAACCTGGGTGCATGACCTGATAAACGGGTTGCCGCAGGTTCGGTTTGCCATTGTACACCTCACCGTCGGAGACCCAACCCAAGGCACTGTCTGTTTCGATCTTCCGAAAAACTTGGAGGTACTGGCTACGGTGGAAATATCCGGTTATCAACAGCCGCACGAGGTCGCCAGATGGCATCCGGGGCTGGTGAACCTGCCGGAAGCCGGCATCTATCATGCGCTGTCGACCGGTTATGCCGGACTGCTTGGTGTTGAAATAAAAAAAGAGACCGGACGTCCCCTTATCCTGACAGAGCATGGTATATACTGGTATGAAATCGCCCAAGGTGCTCTGGAAGTGGAATGCGGATTCCGGGTTATCCGGGATGAGCAGCAGACAAAGATCACCGCACTTCGCAGTCACTGGACGACCACCTTTAAGCAAATGAGCCGAACCGCCTATTCGTATGCAGATGAAATCGTAACGGTCTGCCGTGCCAATCAGAAACTGCAATTGCAGGAGGGCGCGCCTGCCCACAAGTGCCGGGTGATATCCAACGGTATTCCAGTCCAAAATTTTAACGATCCGGAGAAGACACTGTTCCAGCGGCACGAAAGGCCGGTTATCGGTATGGTGGGGAGAGTCGTCCCACTTAAGGATGTGGAAACCTTCATTCGCGCGGCGGCGCTGTTGTTGCGGAAAATTCCAGGAGCTATTTTTCGTGTCATCGGACCTACGGACCACGACCCTGATTATTATAATCGGTGCCGACTGCTGGCGAATGCGTTGAAACTTTCCGTTTGCTTTGCCTTCACAGGCGAACGATCCCGGCAGGATTGCTATAAAGAGATTGATGTACTGGTATTGACCAGCCGCAGCGAAGCCCTGCCACTGGTTATGCTGGAGGCTATGGCGGTCGGGATTCCTGTTGTCGTTACCAGTGTGGGCGGATGCAGAGAACTGATAAACGGTGGGCATTCCCCCGGCGACAAGGCCATTGGTCCTGCCGGGTTGCTGACCGCACCCGACGAACCGCAACAGACCGCCGATGCGATCTATGATATCTGTTCCAACCCAAAACAAGCCATAGAAATGGGTTGTAATGGTAGAAATAGGGTGAAAATGTTTTATGATCAAAAGCAGTGTATCGATTTGTACAACCGCCTGTATAAAAAGTATATCTCCCGGCGCGAGGATGATATCGCTGTCGCCTGAAGATCGATAACCGAAAGTATTAACCCTGAAAGTTAAATTGTAGTGGGGAACCCGATGGCTGAGCGCATTTCCGTTTTATTTGAAACAGAGGGGACCTATCCCTTTATGGGCGGTGGTGTGAGTACCTGGTGTGATATTCTCGTACGGGAACTCCCCCAGGTCTCCTATCATATTTGTGCCATAACCGGCGATCCCAATGTGACCCGTAAATATGAAGATCAGCCCAATGTCCGGACCATTCACGTGCCCCTGTGGGGGACAGAGGAGCCCGCCGAATTCATCCTTCCGGATGTGCCCTTTTCAGAAATCTACCTTCGCAAGCAGGCAACCAACGAAAAGGTGATTCAAGATAAATTCCTTCCCCTTTTTACCCACTTTTTGCAGGGTATCGAATCCGAAAAACTGGACATGACCGCCTATGGTCGTACAGTCCATCAGCTGTATAAATATTTCCTGGAGTATGACTACATCGAAAGCTTCCGGTCCAGGCATGTCTGGGAAACGTTTCAGATCGAAATGCTGCGAAAATATCTTGAAGCGCCCGATGCGTTTCTGCCGGAAGAAATACCGAACCTTTACGACCTCACCACCGCTTTGCTCTGGCTGAACAAACTTCTAATGGTTATGAATGTGAAAATTCCGAAAACAGATGTCAGTCATGCGACTATTGCCGCATTTGTCGGCCTGTCAAGCGTTATATCCAAACTTGAATACGGCACCCCAATGATTCTAACCGAGCATGGCGTCTACATTCGTGAACGCTACATCAATATATCCGTTTCCGGCTATTCGAACTTTTTGAAACGGTTTCTGATCCGGTTATCGGCGTTTATGTCGAAACTGTGTTACACCCACGCGGACCAAGTTTCTCCCGTATGCAATTTTAACAGGCGTTGGGAAGAATTGTATGGTGTCCCCCAAGATAAGCTTTTCACCATTTATAATGGTGTCGACCCGGATGTGTTTGTCCCTGGGCCAAAACCGGAAAAAACCAGGGAGCGTCCTACCGTGGTTGCGGCTGCCCGTGTTTTTCCTCTCAAGGATATCCTGACCATGGTCGAAAGCGCGGCTATTGTCCGTGAAAGCATACCGGATGTATACTTTGTGGTGTATGGCTCAATAACCGCTGATCCGCCCTATGTAAAAAAATGCCGTGATCTGATTGTCAGACTGGGATTGGAGGAGGTTTTTGAATTGGGTGGGTTTCATAATGAACCGGCCCGGATATTCAATGAGGGTGACATCAGCCTGCTAACCAGTATTTCAGAAGGGTTTCCCTATACGGTCCTGGAATCCATGTCCTGCGGAAAGCCGGTTGTCGCCACCGATGTGGGCGGTGTCAGAGAAGCACTGGAAGGTTTCGGTATTGTGTGCAAACCCCGCGATCCGGAATCGATTGCCGCCGGTGTTGTTAAACTGCTTCAAAACGACGAACTTCGGGTGACGCTGGGCCGCAAAGCCCGCAATGAGGTGCTGGCCAAATATCGCACATCGACATCTGTTGACAAGTATTGGGAATCATACCAGCGACTTGCCGGGCTACGGACCGAATCGACAGGAGAGCTGAACAGATGAATACAGGCAGCCATGGCATTTTAGAAGAGAGCTCCGCGGTGAATACAAGGATCCATGGTGAGGCAGCGGATCCGTTTCGGGAGAACAAATCCCAATTGGCGGAGAAGATTGGCAAAAACATTGGCATCCCTGTTGATGTGAAGGCGGTGGCCGCAACCATCGAAAGCATGGGGCTTCGTGACATCGATGTCCAGACAGATTATGGCGCAGACACCATATTCGAGCTTGCCGAGGAGGTAAACCTCGAATTGCGCAGAAAGACGGCCGCCTCCCCACAGGAAGAGAAAAAAGAAAGATTTAAAAAAGCGATGTATGCCATTGGCAGATTTTTTAAATTTTATCTCAAGGGCAGTCTCTTCGCAGCACCCATGACTGCCCAGATCATCGTTTTGTTTGCCTTGAGCACATCCCTGTGGGCCTGGCTTTTTTTCAACGAGCGCCAGGCGACCATCATCGCCATCGGTACCATACTCAGTTTTATCGTTACCGCTGGATTTGCCCAGGCGGTGAGTCGGCGGGGTATGTTCTACTGGCAGCAGGAAATCTACCGCCTCGCCCGGCGCATCAGCAGGGATTTTATGAAAGCCGGTATCACAACAGTATTTATCAGTGCCATCCTGATCTACCTGGTCAACCTGATTTTTCCGTTTTTCGAGCAAGACATGATTCTCATTTGTATCATGTACTTTATCCTGCTTTCCATTCTCTGGCTCAATATCGCGATTCTTTACATGCTGGAACAGTACGCCGGCATACTGATCAGCACTGTTGTCGGAGGAATTCTGGTTTGGGTCGTCATGGCAAACATGGGTTGGAGCATCTACGCATGTCATGTGGTCGGTATTGTTGTCGCCAATATCGTTGCGTTTCTCTGGGGTTTCCTGATTTTGGACCGCAAAGCCACCCAGGAATCCGGTATCAGAAAACTTGCCAAGTTGCCACGCTATTCTATTATTGGATGGGCCGTCAGCCCTTACTTTGTATACGGTATTCTGTACTTCGGATTCCTTTTCATGGACCGCATTATTGGATGGTCGGCACCCTTGTCTCCAAACGGGGACCCGCCCCCCTATCTGATCTGGTTTCGAACGTCCTATGAGGTCGGCATCGATTTGGCTCTGATTCCGTTTATCCTCACCATCGCGATGCACGAGTACACCATAAACGAATTTGCCACCATGCTGAAACCGACCCAGGAGCGTACCGATGCGTTCAACACGAAAACACGCAACCGGTCTTTCAAATTGTTTTATTTGCGTCAACTGTTTCTGCTTGGCACTGTTGCTGTTTTTAGTATCTGGCTGAGTGTTCTGGCTGTTAACTATTTGGAAACATTGCCAGATGTTCCTCTGGGAGACAGCAGTGTAACCTCCTTTGTATTTCGGTGGGGCATGGTGGGGTATGCCTTTGTGGCTGTCGGTCTTCTTAATTCCGTGTTCTTCATGTCCCTTTCACGACCGGTTCTGGTGCGGAGAGCCATTGGCCTCGGATTGATTGTGAATGTGATTGTGGGCTTTATTCTGAGTCGGACAGTCGTATATTACTACAGCGTGTTCGGAATGGTCGCCGGTGCCATCGTATTTGCCGCGGTATCCACATGGATCGCCTGGAAGGTCATGAATGAACTGGACTACTATTATTATTCATCCTATTGAGTTGAATCAAATATCATCCAGAATCCGGAAACCATTTCCGGTCAGAAAGGGTTAAAACGGTGTCTGCCTATACCATCAGCATGTTAACCGCCACCGGAAGGCTATTTATCTGGTTCTGGCTTGTTTTCATTTTCCTCCCACGGCAGATATTCTCGCCTCCATTCAAGGGAGAGAGCAGGGTGTGGTTTGATATTGTCCGTATGAGCTTTTATACGATCCTGATCGTATACGCACTGGTTTATTTTAGAATTTATGATGTTTTCTCCCTCGCTGCCAGTTATTTGCTGCTCTATTTTTTTCTTTTGTTCATCCGCCCTCCTGTCGGGTTGCCGCTTACCGACATGGAGCGCCTGTTGTCGCGATTCAGTGCCTTCGGTATCGATGTTCTGGAGAGAAATGTAAATTATGGGGATATGGCCCGTAAGCGCAAAGCGCGGATCAAAGACTGGGTCATTGCCCGCATTGCCCGCAAAGACTTAGTGCTATGGGCATCCGGGATCATTTTAGTGGTGGCTGGGAGCATATACCTGCGATTAGCAGATATCACGTTCCATGCGGCCCATACAGCCTCATTTTATGACCATTATCAGTGGATGAAGGCGCTCACCCGTAATCAGCTATCGTTGGAAGGAGCTTATCCATCCGGCGCCTATTGTCTGGTTCATGTTTTGAAACAGTTTTCTCTGATGGACGAAGAGACGGTTTTGAGATGTTTCCAGGGCATGGCGGGTGCGTTGACCGTAGGCGCCATCTATTTTGCCTTGAGGAATTGGTCCGGCCGGCGTGACGGAGCTCTGTTGGGGGCGTCATTATACGGTATTTTTTCCTTTTCCGGACTTTTTTCCGGACTGCCCCTGCCTGCCGACCAGTCACTTCCCTTCGAACTGGCGCTTGCCTTCATGCTTCCCACCTGGGTGTTTATGATTCGCTTCCTGACAGAAAGAAAAACTGTCTGGCTCGCCATTGCCTTCCAGGGAACGGCTACCGTATTCATGATAAGCCCTTTTGTCGGAACGGTTACCCTGGCCGGTTGCCTGCTTGCTATACCGGTTTCGATGGTCCATGACAGATACCAGATCGGAAAAGTACCACCGGTCACCGTTGCCATTTTCGGTTTGCTTGTACTGGGGGGCTTATTTTTTGTCCTTCTCGACATGGGAGACAAACAATTCATCACCGTTTCGATGGCGTTAGCCGCCGGGACCGCCAGCCGCATGCTCTCCGAGATAGCGAAACTCCCGGAAGTGCTGCTTTCATCCCAGGTTCATCTCTTCATGGTCATTCTGCTCTTTACACCGCTGCTTTTTATTCCCGCCGGATGCGACCGCTGTAACGGTGTAAGTACCGGAACCCGCACCGGGCGCACGACGTTGGCATTGGTCCTGATGGCTGTCGTTGTTTTGTATGAGGGCTGGCGGATAGGATGGACCGGTACGCTCTCGGATCCCGCGATGACCAAAATTACGGCACTGCTGGTATGCTCTGCCGGGGGTCTTTTATATGCAATGCCGGGTTCCTGGATTGCGTTATGGGTAACTGCGCGCGCCCGGTCCGGAGAGGATAAAAAAAGTTGTGCCGAAGGCCGCTCCTACCTCAGTTTTTTTGTTGCGGCAATGGTATTGGCCGTCACTTTCACTGTCCTCAGCCCCCATATTGAGATCCACAGTCCCCCGCGGGTCGGATACGATGTGGTTCCTTTGAAGATTTATGAGATCGCAAAACGCCATCGGGTCCATACCTGGACCATCGTTGGCGATACCGAAGTGGTACCGCATCTTCACGGCAAAGGTTGGTTTATCAGTGGCCAGGATTTTTTGAACAACTATCCTGTAAAAACCTATCGTTATGATCCGGATCGGCCCGATATCAGTATTCCCACAGAGCATGTGTTTATCATTGCCGAAAATAATACATTTGCAATCCCGTCGGTTTCGCATGAAAGCCAATTCAAAAATGGTGTCCACCAGGCTCTGAAGGAATGGGGACGCTCCTATATGAAAAACAACGCTGAAACGGAAATTTACTACCAGGACAACCAGATTACTATATTTTATATTCACCAATCCGGATATTCCAATAAAGCCATTCCTTACTTCAAACTGCGGGAGCTGGGAGGCCAAAAATAGCGTGTGCCTTCGCATTCTGACAAATCTGCGAGGTGGTCTCACGGCTATGAACATGGGCTGTGCCCGGTTGGTGAACCGGTGTCTTTTTGCGATGGTCGTTTTTTTTATTCTTCCGCAAATGTCGAATGCCCACGTCTTCAATCTCTATTCAGGGACTTCGGAAGAGATCAAGGAGCTGGTTGATATACATTGCCGCCCGGAAGGCCGGGTTACAATCGAATACAAGGGCGAATACCATGGTCAGCTGGCGGCCCACATCCGCTTCATGATGGATGCGGATCAAAACAATAATATTTCTTCCAGAGAAGAACAGCGGTTCATGCAGGACTATCAAACCGCCTGGAACCGCATGGCCGAGCAGTACAAAGCGGTCGTTGACGGCACGCCCTATAAAATGGTTTTCACGCGCTCACAATTTCCGGAATTGCAAAACGCGGATTTAAGGGACCCGTTGCCTGTCAACATGCAGTTTAATAACCGGCGCCCGCCAGGCGGGGATCTGAAGGATCCAAAGTCACATCAGCTGGAAGTAAGCCAGCGCCTGCTGTTTTTGGTGGGCCAGGTTTTTATTGAAATGTCCAAAGAAAGAGCAGCCTTTACCCTTGAGCAGGAGAATGCCATTGCACGATTCTGTCAGGTCCGGGTGGTGGCATCCGAAAACATGACCTTTACCAGCTGTTTCCCGGGGTATATCAATCGCAAAAAGAGATATGTAATCGAGGGTATTTTTTTTGATGACACCAGCATGCGCATTCAATTCTTTCCGTATCCGCGTATTACCGTTACGTACACGACGGACAGTTGATAAATCCTGGAGCCTTGGGAGCCGAATTGATAAACTTTGACGCCGTGAAGCAGGTCCTCTATTCACAAAGCATCAGTTTTCCGGCATTGATGATGATTCTTGGCATCACCTTTTTGCTGGGCGCCTTGCATGCCCTGGGACCCGGGCATGGCAAAAGCCTGATGGCCGCTTACTTGGTGGGTTCAAACGGCCGGGTGATGGATGTGCTTGTACTCGCATTCACCCTGACGGTCAGTCACGTGTTCAGCGTGATCATTCTCGGGTTTATCGCATTCTGGCTGTCGGACTTTTTTTTGCCGGAACAACTGTCAAAATGGATCGGACTACTTTCAGGAGGATCGATTGTGGCAATCGGGGGGTGGTTGATGTATTCACGGGTTGGTGTGGTGAAAGCGGCCGGTCGTTCCCATGAACATCATCATCATGCCCAACATGGATACGTGGATGACAAATCGAATGACTGTGATGAGAATCCACACCAATCGCATCATGCACACGTTCATTACGATTCCGGATTCTCCCTCAGGCACAATCTGGTTCTTGGCATTTCGGGCGGCATCGTTCCTTGCCCTCAGGCACTCATCATTTTACTGCTTGCCATTTCGATGCAAAAGGTCATGCTGGGTATGCTCATTATCGTTGTCTTCAGCATGGGTCTTTCATCCGTGTTGATCGGCCTTGGAATTGTTATGATACGGGCATCCCATCTCTTAAAAGATCACCTGGTCGGCCAGCGGATTCTGTATCTGCCGGTTATCGCGGCCGCGATGATAACCGGACTCGGTCTTTTTTTAACTATGCGGTCGCTGCTATTGTTTACCCTGTAGTCGCATAGCCAAATGCGATACAATTTATTTATATCGTGAGGATTAAGCGCCTTTAATCGTTGGCATCCATTGTTGAGAATCGTTGTACGATGAAACTGTATGAAAAAGATTTTTGGTGCGCCAAGACTTTTGAGGAAGCCTTTCGCAAGGTCACCCAGTACGAGAGTAATGAGAAGGAAGCCTATCTCAGAAACACGTACCTGGCCTACCAGCTGCTGATCGGCACCATACGGGAGCGGCAGCCCGATGCACATAAACTGCTCGATTATGGCTCCGGGTTCGGTATCGGATGGATGATCGGCACCATGGAAGGTTTTAGCGTCCATTGTGCCGATATCGGAAATTTCCTTGATTTTTTTCCGGCAACCAACAAATACAGGTTGCCGCACGATCTGGATACCGTGCGTGCCATTCAATGGGATGCCATCTGTCTGGTGGGAATTCTTTCCTATATCCCCCGGGAGAAACTCGACGAATTTATAGATGCCCTGCTGGAGATGAAATTCGGCGGTTTGTATCTGATGGGCTGGATTGAAGGCGATCAGAAGACTGTCCACAACCGGCACGGTGTCGAGGGGCATGTCTATGAGAGGAAACGGGTGCTGCCACTGCTCCGGAAAAGGAAATTCGATATCGTCGATGAGGCCTACCCGCTGGCCTGCCTGGTCAAGTAGACTCTAACGTTGCAAAAGTCGGAGAGCTTCAGAGCCGCGGCGCCGAGGGAGAAGCCG
>CAZKYZ010000044.1:0-14577 GCA_964557055.1 uncultured Desulfobacterales bacterium | reverse complement strand
CTACTTCTGAGATAGCTACCTGTTCAGGATGGTCAACCAATGACTGTACTATGTGTTTGATCAGTTCTTTCAAAGCTGTATATCTCTGGACAGCAGTTAAGAATTGAGAAGATTTATTAAATCGGAGCTTATTTGGGAGATGGTATTCAACATTCAAATCAGAATACCATAAGGAGAAAAGGAATTGCAATTGTTTATTTTTTTGTGGGGAGATAAGGCGGTTTCTTTTGTGGATTGTGGAAGAGGTGAATAAAAGTTCGTTGTAATTGATATGATCTGTTAAATAGAGTAACCTAAGCTGAGCCTTTAGCATTCGCCTGTTGAATATTCTATTGATGCGATAAATCCTAAAGTTGTATACGGTTTGCTACATTTGGGTAAAATGTTCGGAAGTAATCCACACTCTGGAGGTAATTCATGATCCACAGGTTCTTGGCATGCTTGGCAATTGCATGCCTGACAGGTTGTGACCAAACGCCACCGCACGCACTGGGTACACTGGAGTGGGATCGTGTCAATGGCCGGGCCATGGTCAGTGAAGTGATTGTCAACATTTACGCCACGGAAGGTGAGGTCGTGGAGGTAGGTCGACCACTGCTGAAACTTGACGACCGCAAAATCCGGGCGGAAATCGACAATATTAAAGGCCAGATCCAGCAGGCCGAGTGGTCCCTGAAGGAAAGCATCGCCGGACCGCGTCCCCAGACCATTGCCGAAGAACAGGCACGGGTGGAATCGGCGAAAGCCACGGTTGCCAATGCCTGGACGGTATACGAGCGCCGCAAGAACCTTTACGCCCAGAATGCGATCAGCAAGGAACAGTTGGAGCAGAGGAGGAAAGATTATCTCAACGCCCAGGCCGGCCTTGAGGAGCGCAACGAGGCCTTGAGTGAATTGCTTGAAGGCACCCGCATCGAAAAAGTGGAACAGAACCGGTCACGAGTGGCCTCTCTCAGTTCACAACTGGTGCAATTGAATCTGAAGATGGCAGACTACACGGTTACCGCGGCACGCCGGGGACGTGTGGACAGCCTTCCCTTCAAACGAGGGGACCGGCCGCCGGCCAACGCCGTGGTGGCGACCCTGCTCAGCGGGGATCGGCCCTGGGCCAGGATCTATGTTCCGGAGCCGTTTCGATCAAAAATGATGCCGGGTCAGACCTATACTGTTCGAGTGGACGGCCAGGAAACGCCCTATGATGCCCGGCTGCGAACCATTTCATCGGAAGCCAGTTTCACCCCCTATTACGCATTGAATGAGAAGGACCGCTCTAGCCTTGTGTACGTGGCGGAATTTGACCTGCTGAACGAACAATCCAAGAGCCTGACTGCCGGTACGCCGGTCCAGCTCCTTCTGGAGAAACAGTGAATACCGCAATCCGGGTACGGGGGTTGACGAAGCGATTCGGCGCCTTCACAGCGGTGGATCACTTGGACATGACCATTCCCGAAAAAATGGTGTACGGATTCCTGGGCCCCAATGGATCCGGCAAGACTACTGCCATCCGCATGATGTGCGGCCTTTTAAAGCCGACCGCAGGAGAAATTGAGGTCCTGGGGATGCAGATTCCGGCCCAGACAGAGGCTGTGCGGCTTCAGGTCGGATACATGACCCAGCGGTTTTCCATGTACGGGGACCTGACGGTAAAGCAGAACCTGCAATTCATCGGCAGAATCATGGGGATTACCGGCAGCCGGCTCAAGAAGCGGCTTGCCGAGCTAACGGAAGACTACTCACTGGCGCCTATCCTGGGGAACTTTGCCGGATCCCTCTCAGGCGGTCAGAAGCGCCGGATTGCCCTTGCCGCGGCAACAATTCATCACCCCAAATTGCTGCTGCTGGACGAACCGACCTCTGAAGTGGACCCCAACACCCGCCGCGAATTCTGGGACCAGCTGTTTATGATGTGCGAAAACGGCACCACGATCCTGGTCACAACCCATCTGATGGACGAGGCCGAACGCTGCCATCACCTGACCGTGATCGATGAAGGCAGAAAGGTGGCCGACGGTACACCGGACGAGCTTAAGAACGGATTGAATGCCGTTACGATGGAAATCAGCGGCCCCCACATCCCGGCCATCAAGGAGCGGTTGAAAGGTCTGATACCGGTGCTTTCCGCCACCCAGGTGGGGATGAACCTTCGGGTCCTTCTGGACCAGTTAATTACGGAGCCGGATCAATGGTTGGGCAATCAACTGGCCCAATTCCCCGAAACAGCTGTAACGCCGGCCACCCCGAATATAGAAGACGTGTTTGTGATGGCCACGCGGAACAACAAATCGGCCTAATAGCCGCGAAGAGGTCACGATGAAGGCATCCATCATCCGGATCATGTCGGTTTGCCAGAAAGAAATTCTTCAACTTGTGCGCGATCGCCTCACCTTTGGCATGGTGGTTATGATACCGCTGATCCAGCTGGTGCTGTTCGGGTACACCATCAACACCGATGTGCGTCATGTCCCGGCGACCGTGGTGGACAGCCTGAACAACAGTTTTTCCCGCCAGCTCACAATGGATTTGCAGGCCACCCAGGTGCTCGACTTCACATCAGTCGCCTATACACCAGCGGAACTGGAACGGATGATCCGTGACGGCAAGGTCGCTGCTGGTTTATACATTCCCCGCGATGCCGAACATCGCTATTATCTCGACAAGGAACCGTATGCCCAATTGCTTATCGACGGATCCGATACAGTCCTGGGTTCTGCGGTATCGGCTCTGGGAAAATTTCCATTCCAGCCGGGCGATGTCATCAGCAACCGCTCCCAAAAG
The DNA here is from genome assembly GCA_964557055.1 of uncultured Desulfobacterales bacterium. Lineage (GTDB taxonomy): Bacteria > Desulfobacterota > Desulfobacteria > Desulfobacterales > CAZKYZ01 > CAZKYZ01. The sequence goes on along the minus strand of CAZKYZ010000044.1, from coordinate 11,802 downwards.
CAGTCCCTGGCAACGCGGCTATTTTATAACCCGGAAAGACGCTCTGCGGTTTCTATCGTTCCCGGGCTGCTTGGCGTTATCCTGACAATGACCATGATTATGTTTACTGCCGTTGCCATCGTCAGGGAGCGGGAACGCGGCAACATGGAGCTTCTTGTGGCCATGCCGATAAAAAATTTTGAGTTGATGGTGGGGAAAATAATCCCCTACATTGTCATTGGGCTCGTCCAGGTATCCATTATTCTGGCACTGGGTGTGGTGCTGTTCCGGGTACCCATATCCGGAAGCCTGCTATCACTGTTCACCGCTTGTTTCATTTTCATCATAGCAAACCTCACCCTGGGGCTGCTGATATCGACGATGGCCAAGAATCAGATGGCCGCCATGCAGATGTTTATCTTCGTGTTTCTTCCCTCCCTGCTGCTCTCCGGCTTCATGTTCCCGTTTGTGGCCATGCCGGAATTCGCCCAGAAAATTGCCGAAGTTCTGCCGCTGACGCATTTCATACGGATTGTTCGCGGGATCATGCTGCGCGGGCAGCCATTGAACACCATGACGGGTGATATCCTATTCCTGTTTTTATTTGCAGCGGTTTTCCTGATCATCAGCACGATTCGATTCAGCAAACGGCTGGAATAAATGGAGAATGACCGCGTGCAAATTTTGAAGACGGGATTCGAACACACCTCAGGGATTTCCAATGTGCCGTATCTACTGCATAAGGGGATATTCCGTATAGAGAACTATAGCGGAATGACATCTTCCTTGTATTTACGGGAAACTTGAAAACCGCTCAATTTAGGGGTAAAGAAAACCTACAATTGCAACATTAGGAAGGCTTCTCGGGGGCATCCAATAATTATCTGAATTCAGGCCTTCGCCGGAATTGCGACCTTCGGTTTATTCCATTTATTTGTAGTTGTTTTTTCGATACCAAAGCGACAACCGGGGAAAAAAATGGCATTGGAACTCTATTTCAGCAACCAGTTGGAACCGCTTGCGGAAATACTATCCGAAAGAATAGAGGCGGAAAACCGGCTTCATAAAAACCTGTTCCAGGCTCCTATGGTCATCGCCCCCAATGCCAACCTGGTCAAATGGCTTCAATTGACGGTGGCGGGGAAACAGTCGATCCTGTTGAATGTGGACTTCCGTTACCTAGAGAACGGGTTGTGGGATATCCTGACGGCGCTGGACCGGGATGAGCCTAAACCGGAACTCCTTTCAGGGGCGCACTACCGCATGCTGATGCTGCACGTTCTGAAGGATCTGGACCGAAACGACCCGGACCTTCAGCCGGTTAGCGCCTATCTGTACGACCGGAGTGAAAAACGACCGGATTTCGTCAAACGGAACTGGCAGCTTGCGGACAAACTGGCCCACCTTTTCCAGGAATACGAATTTCACCGAACCGAGATGCTTCGGCAATGGATCGCAGGAAGCTCTTTTTCAGACGATAAGATGGAGATCTGTCAGCGCAAAATGTACCGGGATCTGCATGCTCTCAAAGAAAAGTACCGGGAGCGAACGGGGAATCGAGCCTTTTCTTTGATGGAATATGCAGATTATCTGTTCAGCAGCGGGCAGAAACGTTTTGTCAAAACGGATGGATCGACCCCGATTCATATTTTCGGTATGTCCCAGATTTCGACTTTCCACCTGGGGCTTCTGGGGAGATTGCAGTCGGTTTATCCGATCAACATATACACCATGAACCCCTCCAGGGAGTATTGGGAGGATATCCGTTCTCCCCGGGAAAAGCGATGGATCCGCAGAAAGGGTGTTCCGGGGCTGTCCATTCAACTATCGGAAGCGGAACAAGGGGAATTGTTCCGGAAGGAAGACAATGCCCTGCTGGCTGCCTGGGGAAAGCCGGGCCGGGAGAATATCCGCCTACTGTGTGAATTGACGGACTATGAATTTTATACCTGTTATACGGCCGAAAAGCCGCAAACCGGAATCCTGCAGCGGATTCAGAACGATATTCTGACCCTCAAAGAAACCGGCGGGGACCGGCAGGTCCAGGATAGATCCCTGCAGGTTTTCGGGTGCCCTGAAATCACGCGGGAAATCGAAACCGTTTACAACAACATTCTTTTCAACATGACGGCAGACAGCAGCCTGATGCTGACCGACATCGCCATCCTGGTTCCCGACATATCTGAATACAAACCCACCATAGATGCGGTTTTTAACCGAAGAGAAAGACTGCTTGCCTATAACCTGGTCGACTCCAATGCAGAAATCGAGAGCCTATATGGTAACGCGGTTCTGGGACTGCTGGCTCTTGCCGGGGGCCGGTTTACCCGCAAGGCGGTCTTCGACCTGCTGTTGAATCCGTGTGTGATGAATCGTTGGAAAATCAGTCGTAACGAGATCCTTGTCTGGGCCCAATGGGCCGCCGAACTGGGTATCTTCCATTCATTCGACGAATTGGACAGGCAGGCAAGGGGGTATACACCGGACAAATGCTATACCTGGAAACAGGGGCAGCAGCGGCTTCGAATGGGCCGACTGTTTTCACCGCCGGATGACGATGAAGCCATCGGCAGCAGCCAATTCCAGGGGCTGGTACCGTATGCGGATCTGAACACCGGGGACCATGAATTGATGGAAAAATTCTGTGCGGTGGTGGAAGCCTTCCACGAAATGGTCGCTTTACTGAAAAACAGAAGCACCAGCGGGAAGAAATGGAAGGAATTGCTTATCCTGGTTTCCGACCGTCTCATTGCCATCCCGCCCGATTCCCGCGGAGAGGCGATTGTACGCAGCAAATTGATAGACTGCCTCGATAGCCTGCAGTTCTACGACCACCTCGTGCAGGACCCTTCCCAATCGGTCATTACTCTTGAAATGATGCGCGAATTCATATCCAGTTCGCTGGGAGCCATATCCGGCGGGCATGGCGACTACCTGACCGGCGGTGTGACCATATCCGCCCTGCAGCCCATGCGTCCCATTCCTTTCCGGATCGTTTATATTCTGGGGATGCAGGAAGGCCGTTTTCCGGGCAGGGCGGACATGTCTTCCCTCGATCTCCGGATTCGTAAACGGCGTATCGGGGATTCCACGGCGCCGGAGCGCAACAGCTACCTTTTTCTGGAAGTGCTCCTGTCGGTTCGGGAAAAACTCTATATCGGTTTTCTTTCCAGGGATCTGCAAAGAGATCAGAAATACCAGCCCTGTTCTGTTGTCAACCAGCTTTGCCGCTATGCCGAAAAGGAAATTCTGCCTCCGGGAAAAGCTTTCGCGGTAACCGAGATTCCCTTAAAAGGAAGCAGTAAGCGATACCAGGAAGCGGATACGGTCAGCAACTGCTCCGACGTTCTGGTGAATTATGACGTTTCCGACTGGGTCATCCGGATGCGATCCGCAGGTCTCTGGGATGAATTTCTACAGCAAGCCGAGCGCCCCCAGGTGGAACAAACCCGTTTCATGACACCGACTTTCGATATGCCGGAAGAGGGCCAGGGGTTGTTGCCCGGGGAAACCCAGAGCGTGACGACGAAACAGCTGAAAGGTTTTCTGGAAGATCCCGTAAAGAGTGGTTTCCAACGCCATCTGTCCATATATGCGGAAACAGCGGATGTCGAAGAGATTTCCATGGTGGAGGACGAACCCTTCAGCACCGAATTTCCTTTCGATTACCGAATCCGAACACGTTCCATAGCCATCTGGCTGGACGAATATTTCAGCGGCGGCTGTGAAAACATCAAGGCCGAACGACTGGCGGAGATTTGCGACCATTTGTATGAAAATTACCGGATCATGAGCCTGACACCTGACGGTATCTACGCAAACCTGGAGAAAGCGGACCTGATCGCGGAAATCGCCCGGACCGCTGAACCCATTTCACAGTTGCATCCGCGAATCGCATCGGCAAGACAACATTTCGGCCGGTTGATCTGCGGCGATCCGGCACAACTGCTTACCGCCGCCGATGTGCCCTTGCTACAGGTACCGGCGGCGCGGTTTGCGCTGGAAGGCGAAAACAAGGACGGTTCGGATCAACTGCGGCAGGTCGCTGTGCACGGCGGTCTGTCGTGGATCTGGCAGGAGTCGCAGGGTGACTGGCATACGCTGGTGCTGAGCGGCGCCCGCGGGAGCCATTTGCGGCCGGACAAGTATATTTTGGAACCGGCGCTCACCTATCTGGCGGTGCAGGCAACGGGAGAGGGCGCCGAACGATTTTGCGGCCGGAGTTTTACCTGCCATTTGGTCTACCGGGAAAAAATGGGCGACTGGACGATGAGGGTCGATCCAAAATGTGACGGTGACTATTTGCGGCGGTTGCTGGAGGAATATCTTGAGCCGTCAATTCCGGGGTGGTTGCCTTTCGAAAATGCAACCCGTCTTTCGGTGAAACCGCATCTGGACAGTGAAGCGGCACCGATTGAGGAACAGCACCGGTTCGTATCCGAATTGCAGGATAAATTTACAGACTCCGAAGATACGATTTTACAATTGGCAAAACCGGTTTTCGGGATTGAACTGTATACTGTTGCCAGGAAGCGGTTTGCTGTTTTTTTCAAAAGATCCAGAGATTCAAAGGGTCAGGGCTGAAGAATGATGAAAGCAGGCTGAAGGAGTTTAGAGTGACGGCAGTCCGGTTGATCCCTCGAGACATGTCTCTTCAACCCTTGCCTCCGAATTTGTACACGGGAACACTTTAGGAGAACAATGAAGTACATTCCCATTGAGAACAGCAGCCAGGTTGATCTTACCCGGCACAGCCTCATTGAGGCTTCCGCCGGAACGGGAAAAACATACACGATCGAGAACCTGGTGGTGCGCCTGCTGCAGGAAAGGGAAGATCTCCAACTGGAGAATATTCTGCTGGTAACGTTTACGGAGAAAGCCACCAGTGAATTGAAGATTCGCATCCGGCAGAAACTGGCGAACACCCTTTCTGAGACAAGTGGCGACCCATCCGCAGCCGGCCGAATCGGCGAAGCACTGGACCATTTTGAGACGGCTTCGATCTATACGATTCATGGTTTTTGCAATACGGTGCTGCACGATTTTGCCTTTGAAAACCAGAGCCTGTTCGATTCCGAACTGGTCAGCGACGGCGGGATTATGGACGCGGCCTTCAAGGAACAGATGCGCAAGGAATGGCCCCGGCGGTATGGCGATCATTTCAAACTGGTATTGCAGGTTGCCGGTTTCCCCGCCGGCAGGTCCGCTTTTGCAGCAACCGTTACCCGCATCGCCGGAGGTGTTTTCCGGCCCGAATACGGGGACCGTTTGTTGCCCAATATCGGCAGTCGCACGATCGCGGAGATCATTGCGGAAATGGCCTTGCTGGTGGAGGATCTTCGAAAAATCGTCGGCAAGCCGCCTTCTTTTTCCAACGGATATCAAAAACTGCATATTCATGGCGCAGTCAAAACATCACTGCTTCAGAAAATTATTCTGCCGCTGGAAGCTTTCCTGGACCAGCAATGGCCTGACGATGGCTGGCTGGAAGCACTTTTACACCTGGTTCTCAAGATCCGGCAAACCGGGTCAAAAGGGCGCGAGGGGGTTGACTGCCTGGATATCGATCCGGCTGACTGGCTGAAAAAGGGAGCCAACCCGGAGGCCTGCCCCCATCTATTGGCGGTTCAGTCAACACTGAAACAACTGTCCGACACCCACACCTGTCTGGCATTCAAATTGGCCGGGGATACGATTGAGACGCTGCGCTGCGATGTTCGTGAAGTCAAAAAAAAGAATGGATGGCTCAGCTTTGCAGATATGCTGGAACGGGTTGAGAATGCGCTCAACGGGGAACATGCCGAACTGCTGCTGACCCGGTTACGACAGAAATTTCGGATCGCTTTTGTGGATGAGTTCCAGGACACGGACCCCGTGCAGTGGCGGATCTTCCGGAAAATTTTTATCGGGGACAGCCAAAACCCCGCAGGAGACAACCGGCTGACCATCATCGGGGACCCCAAACAGGCGATCTATTCTTTCCGGGGAGCCGACGTATATGCTTACCTGGCCGCCCGTAACGAAATGGAGCAACTGGCCTGTTCCGGCAGAGCCCACCTCTATTCCTTGAGCCGCAACTGGCGTTCCACCGCCGATCTGGTCGCTTGTTTTAACCGGCTGTTCAAGGGTGATCACTGGTTTGCCGCCATGGAGCGTGCCACCGGTTTCGAGATCGGATATGCGGATATAACCGCACCGGGGGATATGCATCTACCGGAAACCGTGGTCAGTGATGATTCTAGCCGACTCTCATTGAACGCCGTGGATCTGCAATCCTGTCACAACAGTCAGGGCGCAAAGACCGTGCTGGCTGAATTTATCGCCCGCGAAATTCTTTTTCTCGTCAGAAAAGGCGGCATCCGGATTCGAAATCGGGATGGTTGGGAACGCCCACTGGACATGGGCGATATTGCTATTCTGGTTCGCGGCAGAAACGATTCTCCCACCCTTGAGGCCGTGCTGAGAGGGAGCGGCATCCCGGTCTCCTTTTATAAAAAACCGGGACTCTTTCAATCGGTTGAAGCCACCTGTCTGTCCTGGGTTTTCCGGGCTATCCGTGACCCGGCTGATTCATCAACGGTCAAACGGGCCTTGCTGACGCCGTTTTTTAATTTAAAACCAACGGATTTAATGGAACATCCGGTTTTCCCCCGTGAACATCCCGCCAGTCGGCTGCTTTTTGCCTGGAACGCTTATGCCGAAGCGCGTAACTGGGGGTGTTTGTTTCAGTCCCTGCAGGAGGATTCGGGGCTGGTTTTCCGCTCGTGTGCGGAACGGGACTGGGACCGGATGCAGACCGGATATCATCAGATCCTGTTTTATCTGACCAATGCGGCTTACCGCAAGAACCTTGATTTTGACAGTCTATGCGCTTTGCTGGACGGCTTGCGACTGGAATCCGCTGTTGCCGACGACGAAGGCAACATCCACCAGATCGAAACGGAAGAGCATAAGGTCCGTATCATGACGATGCATGCCAGCAAAGGGCTGCAATTTCCGGTTGTTTTTGTTGCCGGAGGGTTGACCCAGAACAACCAGGAAGCATTTCATACCTATCACCAAATTGGTTCCTCGCAAGCCGGCATTCCGGAAAAAATCATCGATCTTTCCAAACGGGCGGATCCGGAGCAGCATGCCCGGGAGCGGCTGGGAGAAGAGCAACGGTTGCTGTACGTAGCCTTGACCCGGGCCCAATTCAAGCTTTACGTTCCCTTTTGGCCATTGGACTCAGCACAGTCATGGGCCGGTCCGGCGCGCCGTTTTCTGGCCGACGGCTTGTACCTGCGGTTTTCCGGAAAGGACGATCCGGTTCGTATCGGATGGCTCGACCCGTTCGGCGACGGCTCACCCGTTTCCGCAAGCGCTGGCGATGCGATTGTGCAGCAGGATGAAACGGTGGGAAAGGCCGTTTTGGCAGAGTTCCCCCGGGTCCGGAATTTTTCAGCCCGGAAAATTCGGATGGAATCCTTTTCCAGCATTCACCGGAGCGCTCCTTTACCCGTTGCAGCGCAAAAACCGGATGCCATGTTCCCGATAGGGCGGGAACAGGCCCGGGAAGCGGATGAAGGTTTCAACGTTGACCCGCTATCGAAGCAACCGGCGGTGATCCGCGAAGATGAACTGCCCGGGGGGGCTGATGTCGGTTCCATGTTTCACGAAATATTGGAACATATTGATTTCAAAAGTGTTGCCGAGAACCCGCAGAAGGTTTTTCAGCAACCCCAAACGGCAGAACTGATTACCGCGCGAATGCAGCAATACGGTGTAGACCCGAACTGGCGCAGGGCGGTCGTTTCGATTGTTCGCAATACCCTGCTGGCTGAAATTTTCGGTGAGAACGATCCGTTTACCATCGGCACGATTCCAAAACGGGACAGGGTTCCGGAAGCGGAATTCTACTTTCCATTAAACGGAGAGTACTCAGAGATGCAGGAGATACCGGAATGCCGGGCAGCTTATGGTGCCGAAGGGTTTATCCGGGGGTTTATCGATCTTGTTTTTCGAAAAAACGGAAAATATTATATTGCGGATTGGAAATCGAACTGGCTCGAAGGCGGATATCGTCCGGCAGACATGGAACAATGCATGGATCAGGCCGGATACCACCTTCAATACAGGCTTTATTCTCTGGCGCTGCTGCGCTGGCTGGAAAAAATTGAAGCAAAACCAGAAACCAAATTTGGAGGCGTGTTCTACCTGTTTCTCCGGGGAATGGAAGCAGGTACCCGCAAGGGCGTCTACTTCGTTTCACCCGAAAAGGTGGGGCCCCGAAGGGAGCTGGAAGAAAATCTGATCGCCAGGATGGATCGCGCATCGGTCTCGAAACTTTAGACTGTTTGGCTGAAGGAGCGTAGAGCATAGGGCAAAGAGCAGAGAGCAGAGAGCAAAGAGTAGAGAGCAGGGAGCAGGGAGCAGGGAGCAAAGAGTAGAGAGCAGGGAGCAAAGGGCAGGGAGCAGGGAGCAGGGAGCAAAGGGCAGGGAGCAGGGAGCAGGGAGCAAAGGGCAGGGAGTAAAGAGCGCAAAGCATAGAGTAAGTAGTGAGTGGTTTAAGGGCGAGAAGATAGGTTGTTCGGCTGAAGATAGTTGGGTTGACTTCTGGCCCCTCGATCCCTTGAATCTTTGGGCCATTGTCTCTTTACTTCTCACCCTCTGAACCGGATTTTTGTAGCTCTCCGGCTTTTGCATCTTTAGGGTAAAGGGAGAAGGGAATGGAACCGGGAGTTACCCGCAAACGGATCGCTGAAAAGATTATCAGCAGTATCGGGATCAGAGACGAGAACCTGATCCTGTTGATATTCGAGCTGGAACTGTCCGCTTTAAACTGGATGACCATACGCGACCTGCTGGAATTTGCCGGGTCCGATGGGGATGAAACCCTGGTGGTTGTGCTAATGGCGCTTTTTTCAGAATTGGAAAACGGTAGCCTCTGTCTGGAGATCTGCCCGGATCATTTTGGAAAGATATTCCCGACAAGATTTTCAAAAGCGGCGGACAGTATTCCCAACCGTTTCATCAAAGGTTTTTCCCAGGGCAGCTATGCCGCCCTTATCGCATCCCCCGGCAGACCTTTCAAACCCCTTGTTGTCGTTGAAGACGGTGTAAAACCACTGCTCTATTTTCAGCGTTACTTCCTGTACGAAAAACGGCTGAAAGCACATGTGGAAAAACTGATCGAAGCAGCCGATCAACTGTCCACTGATGACAGCCGCGCAGATAAAATCATCACGGAACTGTATACGGATGCGCGGGTGGTTCGCACAGGCGCCGACAACAGGCCCATCGCCGCCGATAACGAACAGATCATAGGATTACGAATGGTTATGAATACCGGTTTGGGCATCATTTCCGGGGGACCGGGAACCGGCAAAACATCATTGATGGTGAATATCCTGCGATGCCTTGTGCGGATTGGAATAGCGCCCGACCAGATCATTTTGGGTGCACCTACCGGGAGGGCGGCCCAGCGTATGACGGATGCCGTGCGCGATACCATCCTTTCGATTCGAAAGCCTTCGGACAGTGACAGAAAGTTGTTGTCCGTCAGCGGAAACACCATTCACAAAATTCTGCGTTATCAACGCGACAACAGGTGCTTTAACTATCGAAAAGGAAACCCGTTGCCGGCAGGCGCCGTAATTATCGACGAAGTCAGCATGATTGATGTGGTGATGCTGGAAAGCCTGATGCAGGCAATCGAACCGGGGACCACCCGGCTGGTTCTCATGGGCGACAAAGACCAACTTCCCTCCGTGGAAGCCGGTACCGTATTCGCAGGGATGATCCCGGACGGCCGGGAAGCTCACATCATGGCCGAACGCCTGGTGGTATTGAAAAAGGTATACCGGTCCGGGCGGGGGCTAAAAACCCTGGCTGAAGCGGTCAACCGGGGCCTTCTTCCAGCCGTTAATTCGCAAGACATGCGAACTTCATTGACAGGCGGCGAAGACAGTTGGACACTAGTTCCTGCCGTTACCCCGGATCAGCTGCAGCAAAACATTCTGCAATGGGCGGATCGATATTATTCGGATCGGTATGCAGATCGGGGTGAAGAGGGCTACCGGGCCATGGTTGACAGGGCGACGGCGTTCTCACAAGAGGAATTAACAGGATCGCATAGCGGCAGGCAGCTGCTGGCCGGTTTGTTCGTGACGGCAGGAAAGGCGCGGATCCTCACCTTTTTGCGAAGAGGCCTGTTTGGATCGGAGGATATCAATCGGATCATACAGGCCTATTTTATGCAGACAGGACAGACCGTTACGCCGCCGGGTGCGGTCGTATTTCCCGGAGAGCTGATTATGATAGCCCGTAACGATTACCGGCTGGAGCTGTATAACGGGGATACGGGTATTGTCCTGAAGGATGCCCAGGACCGCCTGCAGGCCTTTTTTTACCGGTCCGGAAAAGTGATCGCTTATCCCCTGGAACTGTTGCCGGCATGGGAACCGGCGTTTGGTATGACGGTTCACAAAAGCCAGGGGTCGGAATTCGACAATGTAATGCTGGTCCTTCCTCCAGATTCGGAAAACAGGATTCTCAGCCGGGAAATTTTATACACCGGCATTACCAGGGCCCGCAAGCGGGTCGTTATCTGTGGCACCCGCGGAGCGTTGAACACGGCTTTGGCCCGAAAAATAGAACGCAAGTCGGGACTGCATTGGTAACGAGAGTTCGGAGGCAGGAGAAAAGAGAGAAGCGGAAGTGGGTTGCGAACAGTCTATCTTTGCTCCTTCAGCCAATCTTCTCCCTTCTGAGCTATGCTCCGGAGGCCTGGCCGCAAGCGGCTCCCGAAACGATTGCCAATTGCCGTGGGGGCAGCGGAATCGTAATGCCGTTATTTTTCAAAGTCCGGTAAACAGCCATGTTGGCCGTGTGCAGGTTTTGAAAATATGTGTGGGAAGGTACCCAGTAACGGTAGCCGACAGCCATAGCGGAATCTCCAAAATTTTCAATGCCGACCTGGGGTTGCGGATCGTCGCTTACCCCCGCCAAATTTGCGAGACTGTCCTGGATAAGGCCAATCGCGACATCCGGATTGTCGCTATAATTGATTTTTACACTTCCTTCGACAATCCGATACCCTTTTGAATTGTGCAGAATCTCTCCCACCACATGCTTATTGGGTATGGTGACGGTAACACCGTCTTCCGTTTCCAGAATTGTGCAGGCCAGTTTGATATCCGTCACGACTCCGTCGGCACCGGCAACACTGATGGTGTCGCCGACGAGGAACTGGCGGCCCAGGATGATCGCCAATCCGGCCCCATAATTGGAAAGCGGCCCCTGGATCGCGTACGTGGCGCCGAATGCGGCGGCGCCTATGGCGGCGATAAAGGGGGCAATGGTGATGCCGAACTTGTTCATGGCGACGATGCCGGCACAGGCGATGATGGCGATTTTGCAGCAGGATGCCAGAAACTGGCTCAGGGTAGTATCGAGCTCTTTTTTCAGACACATCCGGAGTACGATTTTGTACACCCAGCGCCCCACAAGAAACCCTGCGATCAGGATGATAAAGGCACCGATCACCTGAAAACTGTAATTGATGAAAAAGGTAATGACACTATCCAGCATTTTCTGAACCGTTTCCAATTCTTTTTCCATTCCGTTATATCCCCCTCGTTAATCCTGCTTTTGTTTGTTTACCTCTGTTGGGATTTCGATGAAACAAGCCTTTGCATTCTCCACGATTATACGATATTTTCGTATAAAATCAATCAATCGGATTTGTTATTTGGGGAACCTGTGCTATGTAGTGTCGTAAGCGTTGAATGAAAAAAAACGGAATTTATACATCCGTTGCGCTGATGTAATCAAGGGGAGGGA
>CAZKYZ010000043.1:0-14628 GCA_964557055.1 uncultured Desulfobacterales bacterium | reverse complement strand
CCCGGAACTCATCGTCTTCGCAGATGCCGTATACCTCGGAAGTCGACGGGAAAATCACGCGTTTGCCGTATTTGACACAATACCGGACGATCCGGAGATTTTCTTCGAAATCAAGTTCAAAAACCCGTATCGGGTTGCGGGTGTACTCGATGGGGGTGGCAATGGCCACCAGCGGGATGACGATATCGCATTTGCGCACATGATATTCGATCCACTCTCTATGGATGGAAATATCTCCCTCGTGGAAATTGAAATCCGGCTGATCCAGGAAGCGTTCGATGCTTGTCGGGTTCAAGTCCATTCCGTGGACCACATAGCGACCGCTGGAAAGAAGCCGCTCGGTAAGGGCATTGCCGATAAATCCCCCGGCCCCCAGAATCAGGACATGCTTTTTGGAAACAACTCCGTCGGCTGCTTTGGCCTGGCCCTTGAATTGTGCTCCCACGACCAGGTTCAATTCGTCGGCAAGCTGGGGCCCGGCCATATAAATGCCGTTTTCGGGTTGTCCGTATTCTATCCGCAGGGTACCCTTACCACATGCGATTTCAAGCGGTGCGGTCGAAACGATGGTTCCCGGCACCGGCGTTGCATCGGTTTGCGGAAGCGGAACAGCTTTCCAGAAAAGGCATTTTCCCCTTCCCAGATAAGAAAAGGCACCCGGATAGGGAAAAGAGACCGCTCGGATCAGGTTGCCGATTTTTTCGGCGGATGATGACCAGTCTATACCGCCATCTTCCGGTTTGCGGCCGCCAAAGTAGGTGGCCAATGATTCATCCTGGGGATAACGGGGGGCATGGCCCTCTTTTACAGCGGGTAATATGTTGTTCAACAGCGCCGTCGCCGCCGCCGTCAGTTTGTCGTTCAGCGTTTTGGCCGTGTCTTCCGGGTCAATGGCCACCGCTTCCTGACAGACGATATCGCCGTTGTCGGGCTTTGGGGTCATATGGTGAAGGGTCACTCCGGTTTGGGTTTCCCCTTCGATGAGCGCCCAGTTGATGGGACAGCGTCCCCTATAACGGGGCAGCAGGGATCCGTGCAGATTGAAACATCCCTGAGCGGGAATTGCAAGGATCGGTGGTTTTATCATATTTCTGTAATAGAAAGAAAACAGAATGTCCGGAGCCAGGTCGTTGATTCGCTGCACCCACATGGGATGGTTGATGTCTTCCGGGGCAAACACCGGGATTCCATGGACAGCGGCTGTTTTTGCAACGGAATTGAACCAGACTTTTTCTGTGGGATCATCCGCATGGGTAAAAACGGCGGCGATTTCGAATCCATTGTGAAGAAGTGCTTCGATTCCGGCACACCCGATATTGTGATAGGCCAATACAATTGTTTTCATGGAGCGTTCCTTTTTTTGCTTAATTGAGTGTGTCCGATAGTTTTGTACACGGAGTAGCGCGGGCGCGCCCGGACATCATCGTAGATGCGACCGATGTATTCCCCCAGTAGCCCCATGCCGATGAACTGGGTGCCGATGAAGATAAACAGGACGGCAAGCAGCGTGAACACCCCGCCGACGGCCCATTCAGGCCCCATGACAAGCCGCATGATGCCCAGAAAGAGCCCGAAAGCAATCCCCGCGCCGGAAATAAGCACCCCCAATACACTCAAAATTCGCAGCGGGAGCGTGGACATGCAGGTTAAGAGATCGAACTGCAAGTTGACCAGTTTCCAGAAGTCATACTTGGAATTGCCGCTTGTCCGTTCGTTATGGCCGACTTCTATTTCCGTGGTGCTGCCGGCGAAATTGTTGGCCAGGATGGGTATAAACGTGCTGCGTTCATTGCAGGACAGGATCGCATCGACAACATTTCTTCGGTATGCCCGCAGCATGCAGCCGTAGTCGTGCATTTTTACGCCGGTGTACTTCTGAGCGATTCGGTTGATACCCCGGGAAGCCAGTTTCCGGAATAATGAGTCACGCCGGTTTTTACGGACGCTACCCACAACGTCGAAGCCCTGTTCCATACGATCGATGAGATTTGGGATTTCTTCCGGTGGATTCTGGAGATCGGCGTCCAGGGTGACGATCATTTCTCCCCGGGATTGTTCCAAACCGGCCATTACGGCGGCATGCTGTCCATAATTGCGGTTTAAAAATATTCCCACAACTTCTCCGTTGCAGGATGACGCCGCCGATGCAATGATATCGGCCGATCGATCCCTGCTGCCGTCATTTACCAGGATGAGCTCAAACGGCCGGTTGAGGGATCGACAGGCGGATAAGCATCGGGTGATCAGTTCGTCCAGGTTTTCAGCTTCGTTGAAAACGGGGATGACCACGGATATGCCCGAACTTGTTTCCATTATTTAAGAACCTCCTTAATGGCGCTGACAACCCTTGTAACATCTTCAGGGTTCATGCCCGGGAAAAGGGGAAGGGAGCAAATCCGCTCGGAATTCCACTCCGTTGCCGGCAGCAGGCCTGGTTTGAATCCCATTGTTTCCCGATAAAATTTTTGCAGGTGTACGGCCACAAAATGGATCCCGGTCCCGATATTTTGCTGCTTCAATTTACCCATAAATTCGTTTCTGCTGATACCGGCCCTGTCCGTATCCAGTCGAACCACGAACAGGTGCCAGGCGTGCGTCATGTCGTAGGACGGGATGGAAAGGGGCAGGATTTCTTCAATGCCGGACAATTGCTCGAGGTACAGCGCCGCCAGACTTTTTCGTTTACGGTTGAATTCGGCAAGCCGTTCCAGTTGGCGGATACCGAGAATCGCCGATATGTCGGTCAGGTTGTATTTATACCCCGGTTCGACAACCTGGGCTTGCGGAGATCTGCCCTGCATATTGCGGTCATGGGCATCCATGCCGAGTCCGTGGAATTTGAGCCGCCGCAGGCGCACCAGCAGATCGGGGTCGTCGCAGCAGATCATCCCGCCCTCACCGGTGGTCAGATTTTTGATGGGATGAAATGAAAAGACGGCGGTGCCCTGTGAACCTATTTTCTTACCCTTGTATTCGGTTCCCGCTGCGTGGGCCGCATCCTCTACCAGCAGGAGATCGTTATCCCGAGCGAATGTTCGGATCGGGTCCATGTCTGCCGCGGCCCCTGCAAAATGAACGGGAATAATCATTCGGGTTCGGTTGCTGAGACAGGCTTCGATCGATTCCGGGGTCACCATGAGGGTATCCCGATCGATGTCGGCAAACACCGGTCTGGCACCGGCCATTGCGATCAGATTTACCGTGGAAACCCATGTCATGGCCGGCGTGATGACTTCGTCGCCGGGCCCGATACCCAGCGCATGGAGCAATATATGCATGCCGGCCGTAGCTGAACAGACCGCTGCGGCACCTTGTGCACCGGTGTAGCGGCAGAACCGGTTTTCGAATTCGGCGGCCTGCGGCCCGGTAGTGATCCAGCCGGAACGCAGCACCTGGCCGACGGCGGCGATGTCCTCCTCGCTGATATCCGGTCGCGAAAAGGGGAGGAATTCTGTTTGCCCGATGTCATTTTGCATGGTGTTCATTTCTCTTTGGATGAATGGGATCCTTTTATCAGGGCGATATTCCTGCTGTGGCCGAAACCGCCGACATTCGTATGCAACAGGATCTGATGGGGTATTGAAACGATTTCCGTGGTGGTATCAAACTCTGAGAGCAGGACCGCGTCATAGGCCTGATCCCGGCCGTTTATTACAGACGCCAGTCTGTCTTCTTTGACCAGCTGGGGAACTTTCCAATCCCGATAATAATAAAAGATGCCTTGCATGGTTTCACTGAAATCCCAGCCGGCAATCGAAGCGCGTGTGTGAACCGGGATCTGGTCGATAAAAGCCTCAATTTTGTGTTTCATGCTTTTTTCCTCATCGAAGGCTTTCATCGGTCCTGAAAACAGGCAGATATACAGGATAGCCATCCCTGCAGCGGTGGTGAAAAAGAAGGAGGAATCTTTTTTAAGCCGGTTTATCAGCAATATGCACAGGATCACACCGACCAAGGCAACAACGGTCCATGTCCCTGGTGTCTGTAAGAAGGATGCCATGGCCGGCGGTACAAAAGCGATCCAGAGACTATCGACAAACGGCAACACGGCCAGCAGTCCGATCAATACGGTGCAGCCTATCGTGCCCCCTGCGGAATAGGTTTTCATCCAGGTCGGCGTCGGCGAGCTGAGAATCCGGGCGACCATAAACGAAAATGCCGGCAGGATCGGGGCAAGGTAAATCCCCCGTTTTGTGGAGGAAATGGAAAGAAACAGGATGCTGCCGATGCCCCAGACCAGCAGTAATATATCCGTTCGGTCCAGCCGCTTTCTTTTTCCGAACTTTTTTCCGATCCGGACGAACCAGACACCGATCAGGGGCAGCCAGGGCATGCCATAAATGGCCAGTGACTGGAGATAGTAGAGGGGACCTCCGGAGCGTATGTGCCCTTTTCCGACTGCCGAGCCTGACAGTCGTCCCACATGATTGACCCAGAACCATTCGTTCCAGAGTTCTTCCCCGCCGGACACCTTCAACAGGATGATCCAGGCGCCGGAAAATGCCAAAAAAATTGTAAACCCGATAGCCTGAGGTAGCCAGAAAGCCGGTTTCCGGCCGGGTTCATTTCTGCGATCCCACAGTGCGAAAAAAAAGAAGCACGACCAGGGGATGGCGACTAATAGCGGTCCGATCAGCCCTTTGGTTAGAAAAGCACAGGCACACAAAAGTCCGGCCGGTATCATAAATCCCATCCGGCGGCCGATATAGCCTTCAGCGAAGCACCAGACGGCGCCTGCGATGAAGAAGGAAAGCGCCGGGTCAACCCGGATCCAATGGAAATTCTCCACGAAACCGATCATGGTTCCCAGAACAATAACGGACAAGAAGGCAAATCGGCTCCCCACGAGACACTTTCCCAGGAAATAAACCATCAGCAGAGTCCCGATGCCAAAGAGGGCGGAAACCAGGCGGATCGATGCGGTATTTCCGATCCATGGCCCAGCCAACCGCAAGAATGCCGCCGCGATGGCAAAGTACAGGGGCGGTTTTTCGATAAACGGCTCCCCGGCCAGGCGCGGAATGACAATATCGCCGCTGCGGCTCATTTCGAGAGCAATGGCGGCCACCCGGGGTTCATCCGGTGTCCACAGTTCGTGGTTGAAAATACCGTTGAAGCAGACAGCCAGTACAGCGACGACCAGCAGGCCATTCTGGAAATGCTTTGTATTCATTTGTATCCAATTTCAGATATCGTAATTTTTAAACACGCTCGCTATCTCTGATTGTTCAAGCTATAGCCCCTTCTGGTTTTCTGTTAAGAAAAAACGTATACTCGGTTTGCATGACAGGAACATTACGAGAATATGAAAAAAAATTAATGTTTGCAAGTCTTGCCGGTAAATCATACTTCTGATAGCCTGATGTCCGATAAACGGCATGAATATAAAGGGAGGTGAGCGTTGCATGTTCTAATCGTCGAAGACGATACGGGAACGGCCCGATTTATTAAAAAAGGGCTCGCGGAAGAGGGTTTCGTGTCGGATGTGGTGCATGGTGGTGAGGACGGCCTGTATATGGCCACCCATTTGCAATATGACCTGATTGTTCTGGATGTCATGCTGCCGGAAATCAGCGGGTTTGAAATCGTCAAAGTCATTCGACAGAAAAAGATCGCAACGCCGGTGCTTTTTCTCACAGCCAAAGACGCCAAAGAAGATATTGTGCGGGGCCTCGAGTATGGTGCCGACGACTATCTGGTCAAACCCTTTTCGTTTGCCGAACTTCTGGCTCGAATACGGGCGGTGACGCGAAGAGGACAGACCTTAAGCCCTTCGGAAAGCCTGATCGTCGGTGATCTTGTTCTGGACAGGGTACGACGGGAAGCGTACCGCAGCGGACAGATAATCGAACTTACCGTGAAAGAATATCAGTTGCTTGAATATATGCTGCGCAACAAGGAGCAGATCCTGACCCGAACAATGATCTTGGAACAGGTGTGGGACTACAGCTTCGACACCCAGAGCAATATCATCGATGTTCATATCAACCGGTTGCGGTCCAAGGTGGATAAAGGCTTTGCCAAAAAACTGATCCACACCATCAGAGGAGTCGGGTATGTTATCAAAGCTGGGGACTGAATACCGCAGCAGGTTTGATGTCCGTCTGACCGCCTATTACACCTTCACCCTTCTGTTTCTGACCATCGCCATTTCCTTTTTCTTCTATTTCCGGTTGGAACACAATTTGGTCAAGCAGATCGACCAGATCCTGCTGGACGAGGCCCATGAACTATCCCTGGAAATCGAAGAGGCCGGCAGCGTTTTAGGGGGAGTCCGTGGGTTTGCGGAAGATGTGGGCCGGCGAAAACATTATCCTATTTTGTTTCAGGTACTGGCTACCGATGGATCGGTCATCTGGAGGCCGGAAGCTTTTTCAGGTTTTTTTACTTTCGGCATTCAGAACAAAGCACACTTTAGCGTCTATTCCAATTTTGCCGGAGATGCGATGGAAGGAAACTTCCGGGTTTTCGAAAAACGTATTCAGGCAGACGGCAGGGATGGCCCGTACGTGATCCATCTGGCGACAGTATTGAAAAAAGCGGATAAAATCCTGGCAAACTATCTGGAGAACATCGTCAGCGCTGTTCCGATCGTTTTTTTAGCGAGTGTTCTGTGCGGTATGTACATTGCCAAAAAACCGCGGGATATTCTGAAAGAAATAATTGGGGTCACCCGCAGCATTACCAGTCGGAACCTTTCGGAAAGGTTGATTCTGCCGAAAGGGCGGGATGAGATTCGCGAATTGTCGCTTACCATCAATTCCATGCTCGACCGGATCGAAGGATCCTTCGAGCAGATAAAACAGTTCACGGGAGATGTCTCCCACGAACTCAGGACACCGCTTGCTGCCATAAAAGGCGAGATCGAAGTGGCTGTTTCCCATGGAAAGCGGGCAGACGATTTCAGGGAAGCGCTGTACAATTGTCTGGAACGGGTGGACGAGATCATCAAGATGGTGAATGATCTTATTCTGGTGGCCCAATTTGACGAAAAAAAAGCGGACCTGGAGTTGAAACGGATCGACATGACGCAATTGATGGCGGAAATTGTCGATTTTTTCATGCCGCTGGCCCAGGACAAGCGTATCCGCCTGACAATGGATACAGAGGAGGTGGGCACGCTATCCGTGGACAGGGGCAGGATTCTTCGCCTGGTAAACAATTTGATGGAAAACGCCATGAAATTCACACCCGGCGGTGGGGCTGTGCATATATCGTTAAAGCGCTGCAAGAAAGAGATGGAACTGCGTGTTGAAGACACGGGGCCCGGAATACCCGCAAAAGATCTGCAAAACATTTTCAGGCGCTTCTACCAGGTCGATCCGGCCCGATCCGGTTCCGGACGCGGAGCGGGCCTCGGGCTCCATATCTGTGAACGTATCGTCGAGCTTCACGGAGGGTCCATCAGTGCGAAAAACAAACCTGAAGGCGGCGCTGTTTTTAGGGTGAAGCTGCCGATTGCTTAGCGCTTACCCACGACGGATCGATGCGGCGTGGCGCCGCCCGTGTATATACTTGGCCAGGGCCGCCACCGCCCGGTCGGAAGAACGGAAAACCGGAACGCGGTTTTCTTCCAGCAACGCGACCATGGGGTCGTACAGCCTGCCGCTGTCGACCACCCCCAAAAGCGGTTTTTGCGCACGGGCGGCCAGTTCGGAAAACAGCCTGGCCATGCCGGCGGTGGAATGCACACCCTCCGAAACTCCCGGTTTTCCCGGCAGCGTGCGGGTGGCCGGAGAAAGGGGGTCGAGGCCCACCACGACGCCGTCCACGTTGTCGTCCGACAACATTACCTCAACCACCTGAGCATGGGTATCATCATCGGCGGCAGGGTTGATGTCCATGGGGTTTTTCACATCCACCAGGTCAGAAAGCTTTTTGGAACGGATAATACCCTTCAGTTTTTTTTCGGTTTCCCGACTGAATACGGCCATTTCCATCGAATAATCATCCCCTTGGATGTTGTCCGCCATCCCGACCGCCTCAAAACCGGCGCCGCTGACGGCGGCCAGGCGGTTTCCGTTGATCTTTTTTGTGTGCAGCCGTGCCGCCAGCATGAAGAGGTCTTCAAACTGGGTGAAGGTGTCCGCCACCATGGCGCCGGCCTGGTGTACGCACGATTCGCAGACCATGTAATCGCCTGCCAGGGAAGCCGTGTGGCCGGCGGTGGCGTTCTTCCCTTCGGGTGTTCGGCCGGCCTTGTAGAAAACGATTTCCTTGCCGTTGTCTACGGCATGCCGCACCGCACGGCAGAAGCGCAGTCCGTCCAGGTCGTTGAATCCTTCCATGTACACGGCGATGATATCAATGTCGTCTTGATCCGCCATGTAGGTGAGCAGGTCGCCGACGGTGAGATCGGTCTGGTTGCCGATGGAAATCATGTAGGCCGGGTCAATAAAGGTCAGCTTGCTGGCCCGGGTGATCATAAAGGCGCCGCTCTGGCTGATAAAGGCCGTGTTGCGATGGTGATCACCCCGTTTTTTGGGGAGTTTTTCTTCGGGAATAAACAGGGTGTCATAACGGCCCGGATGGGATATTACCCCCAGGCAGTTGCCCCCCAGGAAAACAGGCCCGCCGCCCGGATTGAGGTGTGCCTGGTTGATTCGTTTTTCAATTTCCCGGGCGCGCTGCTGGCTGCCGGACTTTTCTCCCATGCCTCCCGGTATCAGCATGACGGAGCGGGCGATATCCAGGTCGATCACCTGCCCGATGACGGAAGATACCTGGTCGGCCGGAATGGCGACAATAAGCAGATCGATTCGGCGTTCAAGCAGGTTAAGATTGCCAATGCAGTGAATGCCGTCGATTTCATTGCAGCCGGGGTTGACGACAAGAACCCGGGAAGGGTCGAAGCCGTTGGCCAGGACATTTTGCAAAATAATTCTGCCGAAGTTCATTTTTCTGGAAGAGACGCCCATGATGGCGATGGTTTCCGGGTGCAGAAGTTTGTCGATGGCGGCGACGGGACGCGGGATGGCTGCCGGCTCCGGCCTGGAAAAGCGGCACATGCCGTCTAAGGGGATCATCAGGTAATCCGTGAACGCAAACGGGTTGACCTCCAGTTCATCAATGACATACGGTGCTTCGGGGTTGGCGGCTGAATAAAAATTTCCCATTTCAATGAAAGAGGTGAAGCATTCGATCAGCTGGTCGTCGGTGACAATCCTTTTCTGGCCTCTGGTCAGGCCGGCCAGTTTTTTATAGGCGATGGTTTTCTGGAAAAGCCGGAAAAAATTCGCGTCGTCGGTCAGTTCGGTGGCGGCTGAAACCACAGCCTGGCCCTTTCGGAAGCGGTTGGCATACAGCTCGGTGTCCGTTCCGCCCAGCCCGGCTGTGATGACCATGCCGAATTCCCTTGTGCGGCGCAGGCTGACGATCAATTCATTGCCGAAAGCCTCGGAATCCGGCGGCATATAACGGCAGAGCAGCACACCGGCGATATCGGACTGTATGGCTTTTAGAAGATCGTTTCCGACTAGGCCCTCGTAATGATCGGGGCGGTTTATTTTGCGGCCGGTCATCTGTTTGTGAAAGCTGTCCGCCGTTTCAACCATCATCCGACGCCGGGTCGACCGGATTTTATCCGGGTGATTGTCAATGATGCAGACCCCCCCGACTTCCGTTTTGTGAACGATAGTGGTCGATAGAATTTTGACAACCAGGCGGTCCCCGGGAATGCCGGCAAGTTCCTCATCCGATGGTCGTGCGTTCCGGTAAAGCGGAATGGCCGCCGGCGGCGTTTCTGCACCGGAGCGGTTCAGCAGGTCATACACTTCGTATTCATAGAGACGGTCGCGGTCTTCGCCTTCGGCCTTCCGGAAAATGGCGGTGATGTTGTCGAAATCGATTGCTGGCGGTATCATTTTGTATGCTCTGTGGTTCATCTAAATGATTCCCAAACGTATTACCATAAGGCGATGCTTTTCCTGATGCTATACGCGAAAGCTTTCCGCTGTTCCCGCGTACTGCTTGCGCAGCTTGGGTTTTTCGATCTTTCCGGTGGGGTTACGGGGAACAGCCCCGAAGATGATTCGCCGGGGGCGTTTGTAGCGCGACAACTCCCGGCAGTAGTTCTGGACCTCTTTTTCGGTAAGCTCGACGCCCGGTTTTACCTGAATGATGGCGGTGGCAATCTCGCCCAACCGCAGACTTGGAAGCCCGATGACGGCCACGTCCAGAATACCGGCATGCCCCTGCAGGAAATCTTCGATTTCAACCGGGTAGATGTTCTCGCCCCCGGTGATAATGACGTCCTTTTTGCGGTCCACCAGCCAGATGAACCCATCCGCATCCAGTTTGGCCACGTCCCCGGTCATCAGCCAGCCGTCAATCATTACTTCGCTGGTGGCTTCCGGGTTTTTATAGTAACACTTCATTACCCCCGGCCCTTTGATCATCAGTTCTCCGGGGGTTTCCGGCGGCACCGGTTTTTTGTCATCATCGACGATCTTGAATTCCCAGTCGAATCCCGGCCGGCCGATGGCACCCACCTTGTGCATGTTATCTATGCCGAGGTGGACGCATCCGGGGCCCGTCGATTCGGTCAGGCCGTAATTGGTGTCATACTGGTGGTTCGGAAAAAATTTTTTCCATTCCCGGATCAGGTTGGGGGGTACCGGCTGGGCACCGATGTGCATCAGTCGCCACTGTTCCAGTTTGTAGTCGGACAAGTTCAGGTCTCCGCTTTCGATGGCGAAAAGGATATCCAGAGCCCAGGGGACCAGCAGCCAGACCACGGTTATTTTTTCTTCGGATACCGCTTCCAGGATCCATTGCGGTTCGATACCCTTTAGGATAACCGCCTTGGCGCCCACGATGAAGTTTCCAAACCAGTGCATTTTAGCCCCGGTGTGGTACAGCGGAGGAATGCAGAGGAAATTGTCTTCTTTGGTCAAACGATGGTGCTGGTTTTCGATGACGCAGGCGAATTCAAGGTTGCGGTGGGTCAGCAGGGTGGCTTTGGGGGTGCCGGTGGTGCCGGAAGTAAAATAGAGGGCGGCATCGTCGCTGATGTCGATGGCGATCTGCGGGTCTTGCGGTACTTCCGCGTTGATGACCGTCGCATAGGGTTCGGCATATTCCGGCCGTTTGTCTTCCGGCCCTACGAATATATACGATTCGATGGTTTTGTCGAGTTCTGTCCGGACGGCGTCGATCCGCTCGATGAATTCTTCCCCGAAGATGATCACGCGGGCTCCGGCGGTGTCCGCACAGCGCTGGATGGTTTTGGCCACGAAACGGAAATTGAGGGGCACGGCCCACGCGCCGGTGCGCAGAATGCCGAAATAGGCCGGCAGCCATTCGATACAGTTCATCATGAGATGAATTACCCGGTCGCCTTTGGCGACACCCCTTTTAATAAGGGCCTGGGCGACCTGGTTGGCCTGATCGTCAAAGGTTTTCCAGGTAATTTCGGTCCGTTTCCGTTTGGCGGGTTCCCGCTCGACCAGGGCGGTTTCTTCGCCGTACATGCGTGCGTTTCTGGCCAGAATTTCCGTGATCAGCATTGCTTTTTCCCTCTCAAGATTGCAGCGTCGAAGGTATACCTGTTTTGTAACTGGAAACGCTCTGCTTTGGTAAAAGCAAGCCGTTTCATATCAGACACCTACCGGCAGGTCAAGGAGGGGAGGGGGGAGATGATTCCGAAGTTCGAATTGCGAATTGCGAAAACAGGGGCAAAACCAGCAACAATATCATTCGCTACAGAGCACACAGAGGGCGCAGAGAAAAGCAACAACGGAACATTCGGCAAACTTGGGTTTGACAAAAGAAAGACTGTGTGGAACTAATACCGGCTCGACACCACAACAATTGGAACAGGAACCGCAGTAATGAACAAACAAATCAGTCCTCCCGGCAGGCGGGAACCCGCAAAACGAGTGCGCCGGAAAAAGCCCCTGGAGTTAGAACACATCTCCATTCGCGGCGCGCGGGAGCACAACCTGAAGAACATCGACGTCGATCTGCCCAAAAAGAAACTGATCGTGATTACCGGGGTTTCCGGGTCCGGGAAGTCGAGCCTGGCCTTCGACACCCTTTTTGCCGAAGGGCAGCGGCGCTATGTGGAGTCCCTGTCCGCCTATGCCCGGCAGTTTATCGGACAGATGGAAAAACCCAAATACGAGACAATCCGGGGGCTTTCGCCCACCATATCCATCGAGCAGAAGGCGGCTTCCAAAAACCCGCGTTCCACGGTGGGCACCATTACGGAAATATACGATTACCTGCGGGTTCTTTTCGCCAGGGCAGGCACCCAGTACTGCCGCAAATGCGGCAAAAAGGTCGGTCGCGGTGATGCCGAAAGCATGGTGTCCCAGATATCGGCGATACCGGAATCCACCCGATTCTTAATCCTGGCACCCGTTATCGACAACCGCAAGGGGGAGCATCGGGAGGTTTTTGAGCGGCTGAAACAGGATGGCTTCTCCAGGGTCCGCATTGATGGTGTGGTCCGGGAACTGAGCGACGTCCAGAGCCTGTCCAAAAACAAGAAGCACAATATTGAAGTGGTGGTGGATCGCCTGGTCATCCAGAAGGGAAACACTTTCAGGAAGCGCCTGACCGATTCTGTGGAAACGGCCCTCAAGCTGGGTAACGGGCAGATCATCATTCACGTTCTCGACCGTGAGGATATTCGCATGAGCGAGGCCCGTTCCTGCTGTCGGATCGCCTATCCGGAGCTGGGCCCGCCGCTCTTTTCTTTCAACTCTCCCCAGGGAATGTGCCCGGACTGCAACGGGATTGGAACCGTCATGTCCATGGATGAAACAAAAGTTATTCCCGATCGAGAGCTTTCCATTCGAAAAGGGGCCATCGTTCCCTGGCGAAACTATTTCCTGCATCCGGGGGGGCGCAGGGGCAGCTGGGGGTACGAGCAGCTCGCGGCCATTGAGCGCGAATATGGAATCGATTTCGACACCCCCTGGGAAAAGCTGCCCCCCAAGCACCACGATCTGCTCTTGTACGGTTCGAACGGGGATACCATTACCGTCAACTGGAACTCGAAAAATATTAAAGGCGAGGTCACCATGGCGGTGGAAGGAATCCTCAACACCATGATGCGCCGCTATATGCAGACCCAGTCGGATTCGGCCAAGACGTGGTACGGCAAGTTCATGTCCTACCGGGAATGCGCCACCTGCAAAGGGCGGCGGCTCAAGCCGGAGGTACTCAACGTCAAGATCACCGGCAAGTCGATTATCGATATTACCGCCATGACCATCGGCGAGGCCCACGCTTTTTTGAAAGACCTGCGGCTGACCGGCAGCAGACGCATGATCGCTTCTGAACTGCTGAAGGAAATCACCGATCGTCTCGGATTCCTGATCAACGTGGGGCTCGATTACCTTTCCATGGATCGCAAGGGGCCGACCCTCTCCGGGGGGGAAGCCCAGCGGATCCGCCTGGCATCGCAGGTGGGATCCGAGTTGACCGGTGTTCTGTATATCCTCGACGAGCCGTCCATCGGCCTCCACCAGCGGGACAATATTCGACTACTGAACACGCTTTGCCATCTGCGCGATATCGGCAATACCCTTCTGGTGGTGGAACACGACCGGGAAACCATCGAGTCGGCCGACTGGGTGGTGGATATGGGCCCCGGAGCCGGGCACCTGGGAGGCCAGGTGGTAGCCGCCGGTTCTCCCGCTCAGATACGGCGCAGCCGGGCGTCTCTGACAGGCGCTTATCTGCGGGATACACGAAGGATCGAAATTCCGGTAAATCGTCGGAAACCAGGGGCTTCCAGGGACCAGTGGGTGCGTATCCAGCATGCCGAGGAAAACAATCTGGCGGATATAACCGTGGAAATTCCGACGGGTCTGTTCGTTTGCGTTACCGGGGTGTCCGGTGCCGGAAAATCGACCCTGATCAACCAAATTCTCTATCCGGCGCTTGCCCGCAAACTGCACAATTCAATTCTCGATATGGGTCGCCACCAGGGAATTTCCGGGCTTTCCCAGCTGGACAAAGTCATCAATATCGACCAGAAAGCAATCGGCCGGACGCCTCGCAGCAATCCGGCCACCTATACCAAAGTTCTCGACCACATCCGGGACCTGTTTGCCATGCTGCCGGAATCGAAAGCGCGCGGGTATAAAAAAGGACGGTTTTCCTTTAACGTGAAAGGCGGCCGCTGTGAAGCCTGCTGTGGTGATGGTTACAACCGGGTCGAGATGCACTTTCTGGCGGACGTCTATGTTCCCTGCGAGATCTGCAGGGGCAAACGCTTCAACGAAGCCACTCTGGAAATTCGCTACAAGACGCACACCATTGCAGATGTGCTGGACATGTCGGTGGTCCAGGCATATGAACTCTTTGCACGATACCCTAAAATCAGGGCTATTCTGGATACCCTGATGCGGGTAGGGCTTTCCTACATCAAGCTGGGACAGTCGGCCACCACCCTTTCGGGAGGCGAGGCCCAGAGAATCAAACTGGCCCGCGAGCTGTCCAAGCGGGATACCGGCCGGACACTGTATATTCTGGACGAGCCCACAACCGGTCTCCATTTCGAAGACATCAACATGCTGCTGGATGTACTGCAGAGCCTGGTAGCAGCGGGCAACACCGTGGTGGTGATCGAACACAACATGGATGTCATCAAGACCGCCGACTGGATCGTGGATA
>CAZKYZ010000042.1:0-14754 GCA_964557055.1 uncultured Desulfobacterales bacterium | reverse complement strand
AATCAGCCTTTTAGCCTGTAGGCGGATAGGCTATTAGGCCTGGTTGTAGCCCTACGGGCTGACGTTTTTTTTAGCTGTTGCTAACAGCCTACAGCCTGTCCTTACTATTCACTGCCTTTAGCCTTTCACTTGAACCCCAGAATCCTTGGCCCCTGGAATCCTCATTCGGATCAACTCTTTTGGAGATGATCTTTAAATATTTGTAAGACCCAAACTAGAATGAAATGATTTCAAAACCCTTGTCCAGGTATGCCGCCATGGAAGGGTGGCCGGCCATGTCCCCCAGCAGTTCAAGACCTTGTTCAGCAGCCGAATCGAGCGTGCCCATCTTGGTTGCACATGCTTTGCAAACGCCGGCAATAAGACCGGCACCGCGTACCTTTTCCCACAGCGGATGAAGGGGGTTGGCTTTTTGCCGGAGTTCGGGCAGCAGCTTGGCGGCGGCACCTTCAATAACAATTCCGGCCTGATAACCTTTCGCGGCCATGTCCTGCGCATTCAGCAGGACATGGACAAAGCACATGGGGTCTCCGTTAAATACGAACAGCATTACTTTTTTCACGATTGGTCCTCCCACACAATGCAGTCTTCCGGACAGTATTTGATTGCCTCTTCAACACAATCGACCGGGTAGTTGTCCAGCGGTTTTACCTCGATAAATCCGCTGTCGTTTATCCGAAAAACTTCCGGGCAGATCTCCACACAGCCCTCGCAAAGGGTACATGCGCCTATATCTACTTCTGGTGTTTTTTTCATATGTCAACCGGCGGCGCCAAAAGGGTATGCTTATTTTTCCTGCAAGGCTTTGCCGATGGATTCGCCAAAGGCCTCGCAGGCCTTTGCGGCGTCCTGGTCGGGTACGTACTGCACTCTCAGCGGCGGCGCAGCAATATCGAACTTCATTGCCTCCAGTTCGGCGTTGATCAGCGCGGGGGCTTCTCCGCTCCATCCATACGAGCCGAAGGCGGCGGCGATCTTGTTTTGCGGTTTGAGGCCTTTCATATAGGTAAGGATATCGGCCACTGTCGGGAAAAGTCCGTTGTTTAATGTCGGCGATCCCACCACCACCGCGCCGGCATCCATTACTTCCGTGAGGATGTCGCTGCGGTGATTGTTGCGGATATGCATGGGACGCGTCGGAATGCCCGTTTTGCGGATTCCGGCGGCAATGGCCTGCGCCATTGTTTCGGTGCTTTTCCACATGGTGTCATACAGGATGACCGCTCTCTTTTTGGGCACCTGGTGACACCATTTGACATAGGCGTTTATGATTTTGGCCGGGTCCTTTCGCCAGATAATTCCGTGATCCGGGCAAATCATGCGAATATCGAGGCCCATCGCCTGTACATCTTCAATTAGCTTCTGAATACGGGGGGCATACAGCAGGAGTATATTGGCAAAATATTTTTTGGCATGCGGCATAATGTTGTCGCCGATTTCGTCGTCGAAGCGTTCCGTGCCGGCATAATGCTGACCGAAACCGTCACTGGAAAACAGAATGCCGTCCTCGTTGAGATAGGTGAACATGCTGTCGGGCCAGTGAATCATGCGCGTCTCTAAAAAGGTAAGCGTCCGCTTGCCCAGGCTCAGTGTACCGCCGTTGTCCACCGGGTGAAAGTTCCATTCTCTGGTAAAGTGCCGCTTCAGGTTTTTCAGCCCCATTTTAGAGCAGTAGAGCGGTTTGTCTTCACCGATGCGATGCATGATCCGCGGCAACCCTCCGGAATGATCCATCTCCGTATGATTGCTGATCACCAGGTCGATTTTTTTAGGGTCAAGTATCTGCGATATGTTGTCCAGAAGCTGATCGGCAAAAGCCCCTTTTACCGTATCAATAAGGGCCACGGTTTCATCAACGATCAGGTAGGCATTGTAGGTTGTTCCCACGTCGGTGGAATATCCGTGAAAATCACGGATATTCCAGTCCGCCACACCAACCTCGTAAATTCCTTTGGCAATTTCTAAGGGTTTCATATTGATGACTATTCCTCTTTTGAAAAATCGTCCTTGCCGGCGCCGCAAACAGGGCATTCCCAGTTATCCGGAAGGTCTTCAAATTTGGTTCCCGGGGAAACGCCATTGTCGGGGTCTCCCTGCGCGGGATCATATACATAGCCACAAAGATCACATACATACTTGTCCATTACGAACCTCCTTATTGGTTGTTTTGTTTTTAGAGCAAATCGGCATCCTACCGGGCTATCATAAGCTAATTTTAGCGGCTGTGCAATATTTTAACAGGCCGTTGAAAGCGAATGTGCGCGGCGCTGCCGCCGAAAAATCCGGTTCAAAATACGCATTCACGATTGGGTAAGCCTGTTTTTTAGCCATATTTTGCCTTCATCCGCCTTCGGCGGCCACCGAACCCGGCCCCATCAGCGGTTTAAACATTTTTTTTCCGGCGCCGCACACCGGGCATTTCCAATCATCGGGAAGGTCCTCAAAGGACGTTCCTTTAGGAATTTTACCTTTGCGGTCGCCCTTGTCGGGGTTGTAAATATAACCGCAGCTTACCGTCTGGCACTGATACATTTCTTCCGGGTTGACCATTGTTTTGTCCTTTCCAATTTTGCTTTATTTACAAACAGGTATTCGCAACAAGTTCCCTGACGCGCTGTTCAATATCGTCCCGGGTTTCCCCGAAGAAGGCTTCCGGTTTTCCCTGTGGGTCGGGGACCTTCCAGAGGACCTGATCACATCCCGGCATGAGTGTACCGGCGGTTTCGCTGCCGAGGGACACAATGAGGTCCGGTTTACATTCTTCGATAACGGTTTCCCGGGGGCGCGGCGACCGGTAATGAAGGTCCAGGCCCTTGGCCTGCATAACCGATTCCATAACCGGATCGATTTCCCCGGCAGGTTCCGGTCCGGCGGAGCAGGCCGCTAACCGGTCCCCGGCGGCGGCCGCGGCAAATGCGGCGGCCATTTGACTGCGGCAGGCATCCCGGCGTGACGTAAACAGGATCGTTTTTCGGCGGCTCAACGGCTGTATCAGATCCTTTACGATGTTCTCGATATCCTTTTCCAGCTCCGGGACTTTTTGGATATCTCCCGCCTTTTCAATCTTGCGATACAGGAGCCTGCCGGCCGAAGCCGCAGCCACCGCATCGAAAAAATATCGATTCGAGATTTCGATGGCTTCAAAGAGATTCTTGCCGCTGGTGGCGCCTACGGACAGTAGAATACCTTTGCGATGTGCCGCAAACGGGTCTTTCAGGCGGAAAATATATTTCCGCGACCAGAGGGTCTGGCAGCGGTCGATAAAGGCTTTCAGCTGTGCCGTCATGTTGTAGAAAAAGACAGGGGTCGCACTGATAATAACATCCGCCCGGCGAAGAAGGGCGAACCCTTCCAGGGACATGAAGTCATCGTTGATGACGCATACCCCTTTTTTTTCACAGTAGCCGCAGCCCCGGCAGGGGATGATGTTTTCCGTGGCCATGCAAAGCGTTCGGGTTTGCGCGCCGCAGCCTGCGGCGGCCTCCATAAGAGCTGCCAGGAGATGCGCCGTGTTGCCCTTTTTGCGGGGGCTTCCCTGTAAACCGAGAACAAACATAAGCGATTAACCCATTTTTTTTGTGTGGCATTCGCTGCAAGTGACGGGCCCGAACTTGTTGCCGGCCGCTTTTTCAGACTTATGACATTTGATGCAGAGTTTGTTCATCACCAGCTTTTGATTCAGCTCGCCTTTTTCCTTCATTAGCTTGATAGCTTTCGGCTGTTGAGCAAAATAATCGTGGCAAATACTGCAATCGTTCAGCCTGTCCTGGTGCTGCTTGTGGGTAAACGGGATATCTCCCCGGGATCCGCCAAAAACGGTAATTTCTGAAGCGCCGCGGTTTTCTGCCGCGACAAAAACAGCGGCCAGCAATAGTGCAAGGATAGCCGACACAATCGTTGCCTGTTTCATGATAGACCTCCCCTGGTTCCGGAAACGCCCGGACAACTTGCGGTATCCGGGTACCTTGACAATACTGATTAGAAGCTATCTCAAAAAAGTCTTTTGGCCCAATATCTGCGTTGGGCGTTCGTTCCAAATCCTCGAAATACAAAAGTATTCCTCCGGCTTGAAACTCCCGTCCGCCTTGATCTTGAATCAAAATCCGCTTTTTGAGATAGCTTCTAATACAAAATTCTAGTATTCAAAATCCGTTCTGTCAACCTTGTCTTTAAAAAGATTGTAGGCCCAGATTTGATAGGCCAGGACCACCGGTATAAACAGAACGACCACGATCAACATAATTTTCAGCGTAAGCGGACTGCTGGATGCGTTGAAAGCGGTCAGGTGGAAGTCCGCATTGATGCTCGAGGGGAAAAGGTTGGGGTACAGGCCGATCACCCCGAAGAACGTTGCCCCGATAATGGTCAGGCTGGATGAAAACCAGGCTTTGAAATATTCGCCCCGGAGCAGAAACAGTTTTATGCCGATCAACGCCGCAACGGTGACGAGGATAAATACGAACAGGATGGGGTGAGCCAGGTAATTGTCATACAGATTGGTGGCAAATTTACTGGCAGCCAGGAACAAGACCGCGGCTACCAGCAGCACCGGCCAGAGTCGACCGGCCGTTTTGACGGCTCGTTCGTGCAGGCCTCCCTCCGATCGGATGGCCAGCCAGATGGAACCGTGCACCAGAAAAAGGAGCAGAAAGAGAACGCCCCCCAGCAGGCCGTAAGGGTTGAGCAGGCTGAACAGGGTCCCGTGATAGACGTGGTTCCCGTCAAAGGGGATTCCCTGAAAAATATTGGCAAAGGTCACCCCGAAGAAAACCGCCGGAACAAGCGAGCCCGCGAAGATACAGGTGTCCCAGACCTGCGCCCAGCGGGGGTCGCTGATCTTATTGCGGAACTCGAAGGAAACACCCCGCAGAATAAGTGCAAACAGGATCACCATCAGCGCCGAATAAAGGCTGGAGAACATTACCGCATATACCAGTGGAAAGGCTGCGAAAGTAACGCCTCCGGCCGTAATCAGCCAGACTTCGTTTCCGTCCCACAAAGGACCAACGGCGTTGAGCATGACCCGCTTGTCCTCATCGTTCCTGCCCAGAAACGGGTATAACACCCCGATACCGAAATCGAATCCGTCCGTTATAAAGAAGATCGCCCACAACAGACCCCACAGAAAAAACCAAATTGATTGTAACTCCATTTTAACCCCCGTGCTGTCTAAATGGCCGGCTGGGCGGCAGCCGCAGGCTGTCCGTTTCACTCCATCCGCCATGCAAGATTGACAAGCGTCCGTTCACGATTAATCGCTTTCGATGGCCATCGGCCCCTTTACCGCGTTTTTAAAAATCAGCCAGAAACCAGCCGCTCCGATGAGTCCGTAAACCAGCAGGAACGCCACCAGCGATATGGCTACCTGGGATGTGGCAATGGGAGATGCCGCGTCGGCTGTTTTCATAATACCGTAAACAATCCAGGGCTGTCGTCCGACCTCGGCCAGAACCCACCCCAGTTCGATGGCGATATAGGGCAGGGGCAGCGATAAGAGCATGATTTTCAGATATAGCGGGCTTTCCACCAGTTTGTTGCGAAGCAGCCATCCGATAAGGGTCAACAGGATGAACAGGGTGCCCAGTCCCACCATGGTTCGAAAAGAGATAAACGACAGCAAAACCGGCGGGCGCTCTTCCCTGGGAAAATCCAGCAATCCTTTTACTTCCGCGTCAAAATCGTGAAATCCGAGAAAGCTCAAAAGGCCCGGTATCGACCCGATTTCGATGAGGTTACGCTCATTTTGTTCGTCCGGTATCGCGAAAAGATGAAGCGGAGCGTTTGTGGATGTTTCCCAGTGTGATTCCATGGCAGCCAGCTTGGCGGGCTGTACTTCGGCAACGTGGACACCATGGAGGTCTCCGCTGATTCCGGCAAAAATGGAAAAGAAAAGGGCGAACACCAACCCGATCTTAAATGATCGCGTGAAAAAATCGATGTGCTGTTTCTTGAGCAGGTGATAAGCGGAAATGGACATGACGAAAAAGCCCGCCAGGATATAAGCGGCATTGGTGGTGTGCAGAAACTCCAGCAGGGCGAATTTATTGGTCACTACCGCCCAGAAATCGGTCAGTTCGGCCCTTCCGTTGCGGATGGTGAAGCCCACCGGATGCTGCATCCAACCATTTGCAATGAGGATCCAGATCGCGGAAAGGGTTCCGGCGCCGGCGATCAGCCACATGACAACGGCATGGGCTTTGGCGGACAGTTTTTTCCAGCCGAAAACCCATACACCGATCAATGTTGACTCCAGAAAAAAAGCGGCGGTGGCTTCAATGGCCAGCAGGGAGCCGAAAATGTCGCCGACAAAGGCGGAATAACGCGACCAGTTGGTACCGAACTGGAACTCAAGGGTGATGCCCGTCACAACGCCGACGGCAAAATTAATCAGGAACAGTTTCCCCCAGAATTTGGTCATTTTCAGGTAGATTTCTTCCCCCGTGCGGACATACTTTGTTTCCATGTAGGCCACAAGGATGGATAGACCAAGGGTCAGGGGAACAAAAAGAAAATGGAACATGGTTGCTGCAGCAAACTGCAAGCGGGAAAGTAATACGACATCCATAAGTTACTCCTTACGATTGATAGCGCAGGCGTCCGTCTCACCGTGGGGCCCGCATGAATGCACGGCGCCGTTTCCCGGTGGTGCTTGTTGACGGGTTTACCCGCCTGCCGACGGTGAGAGGATACGATCCATTCACCGGCTGAAAAACCGGCCAAAACGGAATGATGATTAAGAAACGCTTCCGTCGAGGGTGCACTGCGTGAAATCGATCTCCTTGCCGCAGTCGTCACATTTATGGGTTTTTTCGAACTCATCGGAAAAAATTTCTTTTTCCGACCCGCAGCCGGGGCATTTGCATTTGAAGGATTGAAGGTTTTTAAATTGTTCAAATCCTGGGCAGTGTTTCGGTGTCGTCATGATGCACTCCTGTATGTTGGTGGTTAGCTTCCCATTATTTTGGCGATATCCCGGCCATAATCCTGTGCCATCGAAATGCCTCCGCCGATGGTACTCGATTTCAACCGCAACGCTCCGTTTACCATTTTCATGCTGAATATATGTTTCATGGTATCGTAAATGCGGTCCGGGGCTTCACCGCTCCATCCGAAGGCCCCGAAGGCACCGCCGGTGATTCCTTCCAACCCCGCCTTTTCCGCCATAAACAGCAGCGTTTTCATTCCCTGAAGCATGTCGCCGTGATACGTGGCGGAACCCAGAACTACAGCGTCGTGCCCTTTTAAATCATTTTCATTTTTGATTTCGGCCGTTCGTTTTACGACGGCTTCATTGCCTGCGAAGCGGATGCCCTCCGCGATCAGGTTTCCAATTTTTTCGGTTTCGCCAGATCTGGTGGCGCATACGATAAGTGCCTTTCCCATGTCAGCAGCCTTTCAATCGTAAAATAATTAAATCCGTTTGTCGGTTCCATCGAATCCACAGTCCGGTGTGTAGCAGGAATTGTCTATAAATCCGCATTTTTGCTTGCAGGACGGACATTCCTCCGGCGGGGGTGTATCTTTGGATTCCAAAACATAACCGCAACCTTCACATTTCCAGCTTGCCATAATGTTACCTCCTTCGCCTGTTGCCGATACCGCCGGATACCGGATTTTCGGGGTGTCGGATGCATTTTCCGGCACCGGCAGTATTGACCGGCGTGTTGTACGGTTCGTGTTGTTTGATCAGGCTTTCCACAGGCCATGCAGATTGCAGAATTCCCTGGCCGAAATGTCGGCTGCGTCAATCATAAAAACAGCTGCTGGCGTATCGCCCGGTTTCAGGAATTTCCGGTAGGCACGGCCATCGGCGATCACCTCAATCCATTCAATAAAATGTTTGTCTTCCATCGGGTGAGCGACTTCGCCGACGGAAACTTTCACGCCGCCATCAATCTTTTCGATGACCGGAACATGTTTTTCCTTGGCGGCGTCCACGGTGTTTTCGGTAAGCAGTGTCATGGCCTGTCCGCAGCAGGTCAGTTCACCGTCTCCGCCATGAATGACTTCCACGATATTTCCGCATAATTCGCATTTGTAGACTTCTAGATTAGTCGCCATTTTTATTTTTCTCCTTGTTATATGTTGTGGGTTGCTGATCATGTGCTCACAAGAGCCGTTGTGTTCACCTCCGGCTTTGTGCCATTACCAATTTTCTCCCAGAAGTTCGAAGTGGTCCCGGGGGTGGTCACAGGCCGGGCAGGTCAGCGGCGGTTCGGTGCCCTCGTGCAGGTAGCCGCAATTGCGGCAGCGCCACACGACAGATTCCCCACGCTTGAAAACTTTCCCGGCGGCAATGTTGGCGGCAAGGTCGATATACCGCTTTTCATGCTGTTTTTCGGCCACCGCGATCGCCCCGAAAATGGCGGCTACTTCATCAAAGCCTTCTTCCGCGGCTTTCCGGGCGAATTCAGGATACATCTGGGTATGCTCGTAGTTTTCACCGGCGGCGGAATTTTTCAGGTTCTCGGCGGTAGAAGCGATCGTACCGGCCGGGAAGGCAGCGCTGATTTCCAGCTCGCCGCCTTCCAGCAATTTAAACAGCCGCTTGGCGTGTTCTTTTTCCTGGTTGGCAGTTTCCTCAAAAATGGCGGAGATCTGCACATAGCCTTCTTTTTTGGCCTTGCTCGCGAAGTAGGTATACCGGTTTCTGGCCTGGGATTCACCTGCAAAAGCCGTCAGTATGTTTTTTTCCGTCTGGGTGCCTTTCAAACTTGCCATCGTTTTTCTCCTTATAGTTATTGTGGGGTTGAACATATACCTGGTGTTTTTACCGAAAAAAAGGGGGGTCAGTTTTTCTGGATTTTCTTCCACCAGCCTTTTGTGATGTGCTTGTCTTTCTCTTCTTCCGCCAGTTTTTTTATTTTGTAGGCGGCATCCCGCATATAGCCGAAAAGGATGCCGCACCCGACATCTTCCCTGTCCAGATCCCCCCGGTCGGCAAGATCCAGCAATCTCTGGGCCAGGTGCAGGGTTTCCCTGATATTGGTATTGCAGCGCTTCACTTCAGCAGGACTCCAGGTTTGATAAACGACGAACACCTTCGTATCGTTTCATCAATATACAAGACGCGTGCCAAAGGATAGCGTTGCCCTCCGGAAACGGCTACAGGGTTGGCATTCAAGCCTTCCTCTGCATTTCGAAAAGAGCAGGGGCGCCGATATTGGCTGCCGGGGGCGTGATACAGATCAGCGCCGGTGTACCGAGATACCGCAAAGAGACATATTAATTATTGAAATTAAACAATAAAACATATTTTGCATGTCTCGAAATCAATTCTGATACACCTGTGTCTCACTGAACAAATACCGGCAGAACCAGTCGGCTTGCCAAAACCGGTTTGATCGTTATCTTTATTTCTATACTACATATGGTACCAACTGTGCCGGAGAAGCCAGGGCGAGCTGGCAGGAAAAAATTGAAATCTGCCGCCGCTGCATCGTTTTTCGATCGGTTTTTCAAGAAGAAGAGGAGCATGCCGCTTGACAATTGTATCGATTGCCGTCAGCCGTAAAAAAGGGACCCGCAAAAAAACAGTGGATGAGGTCATCCTTGTTAAAGACCACGGAATTGCGAGTGACGCCCATGCGGGGTCCTGGCACCGCCAGGTCAGTTTCCTGGCAGCTGAAAGGATAGAAGCGGCCAGGGCGCTGGACCGTATGCTGGAATTGTCCGTTTAAAACAAAAAACCAAACAGATGAATCGGGAGACACAGCCATGAAAAACCTCAATATGGAAGAATCCAGTTGCAGGACCGAAATGGAAGGCCCGCAGAAATACCGGCAGGAATTGCCGCAAACAGTCAGGCGTATCATCGAAGACTGTGAAAATCCGGACTGCTATACCCATATCGACGATGAGCCCCTTCATTCCAAACGATCGGTGGTCGAAATCATTGACGGGTTCCGCCAGCTCCTGTTCCCGGGCTATTTTTGCTCCGAAAAACTGGACCAGGTAAATCTGAGATACAATATCGGCCAGACGGTCTCGGCATTGTTCGATATTCTGGCCGAACAGGTAACCCATGTTTTGCGGCATGACTGCATCCGTTACGATCAGGCCTGCATTGAATGCGCGCAGCACGGCTACGAAATCGCCCTGGCCATGCTGGAGGAGGTGCCTTCCCTGCGGCGCGTGCTGGCCACTGATGTCCAGGCCTCCTACAATGGCGACCCTGCCGCCAAAAGTCATGACGAGATCATCTTCAGCTACCCGGGCATCTATGCGGTTACCGTCAACCGGGTGGCGCATCAGTTATACCGCCTGAACGTGCCCCTGCTGCCCAGAATCATGACGGAACATGCCCATAGCCTCACCGGCATCGACATTCACCCCGGCGCCGAAATCGGGGAAAGTTTTGTCATCGACCACGGTACCGGGGTGGTTATCGGGGAAACCACCAAAATCGGGAAAAACGTCAGAATATACCAGGGCGTTACCCTTGGGGCGCTTTCCCTTCCCATGGATGCCGGCAATCGCTACCGGGGGAAAAAACGTCATCCGACCATTGAGGATGATGTCATTATTTATTCGGGAGCCACGATACTGGGTGGCGACACGGTGATCGGCAAAAGGTCGGTCATCGGGGGGAACGTCTGGCTCACGGAATCGGTGCCCCGGGATACAAAAGTGCTGATCGAGGCGCCCCGGTTGATCTATAAATAGACCGGAAGAAGACCCCAAGGAGGCAGACATGACTATACTTGACGGCATCACCCGTACTATCGGCTGTACCCCCCTGGTGAGACTGCGCCGTATCGCCGGGAACCCGGGGGCGGACATTCTGGCCAAAGTGGAATTTTTCAATCCCCTCGGCAGTGTCAAAGACCGGATCGGATGGTCTTTGATCCAGGCGGGCGAAGCGGACGGCAGTATACGGTCGGGAACCGTTATTGTGGAACCGACCAGCGGAAACACCGGCCTTGCCCTTGCCCTCATCTGCGCCACCAAGGGGTACCGGCTGGTGCTGACTATGCCGGAAAGTATGAGTGTCGAACGCCGTAAGCTGTTGAAACATTTGGGTGCAGAATTGATTCTCACCCCGGCCAAAGAAGGGATAAAAGGCGCTATTGCCAAGGCCCGGGAGATATTGGAACAAATGCAGAATGCCTGGATGCCGGACCAGTTTTCCAATCCCGCCAATCCGGAAATTCACCGCAAAACAACGGCGGAAGAGATCTGGCAGGATACACAGGGAAATGTCGATTTTTTTGTTTCCGGTGTCGGCACCGGAGGGACCATAACGGGTGTTTCGGAAGTCCTGAAAGCCAGGCTGCCGAATCTCAGGGCCGTTGCCGTTGAACCGGCCGATTCGGCTGTCCTTTCCGGTGGCAGTCCGGGTCCTCACAAGATTCAGGGGATCGGGGCGGGGTTTATCCCGGATGTTCTGAACCGGTCGATCATCGATGAGATTATTACCGTGACCAACCAGCAGGCCCTGGAAACCGCCCGCACCCTGGCCGCCAAAGAAGGCATTCTCTGCGGGATATCGTCAGGAGCCGCTGCTTGGGCGGCAATACAGCTGGCCCGGCGGGAGGAGAATGCCGGTAAAACGGTTGTCGTCTTGCTTCCGGATACCGGCGAGCGGTATCTCAGCACGGACCTTTTGAAGCAATGAGGATAAGAGTCAAATGAAAGCATTAGGGATGAAAAAATTCAGCGTTTTATTGTCACTGGCAATATTTCTGTTGTCGGCTTGTGCATCCGCCGAAAACAGCGCTTTTCAGCAGGTGAACGCCGAGGATGCCGCCGGGATAATCCAAGAAAACAAGGGCAGCGATACTTTCGTTGTCCTGGACATACGAACGCCCAAGGAATTCAAGGCCGGGCATATCGCCGAGGCGGTGTTGCTGGATTATTATTCGCCAAAGTTTGTTGCCGACCTGAAAAGTTTGGATAAACAGAAAACTTATCTGGTATACTGCCGCACCGGTAACCGTACCGGGAAGGCCATGAAGCTCTTTGCCGAAGCCGGGCTGGAGCAGGTATATGAGCTTGAAGGCGGCATTGTCGCCTGGGCTGCCCAAAAGTACCCCATCGTCCCATAGGCAGGAGAAGGCGACCAACCCGCGGGATCCGCTTTGAACCGCTGTTTCCAAGCAGCGCCAATCTGGCCGTAACGGTTATTTCTCCGGACGTCCGTTTGAAAGGGAGCTGTAATTGACATCACAAATGGTCCTTGTTTTGAGTATTCTGTGTGTTTCCATTCTGTTTCTGGTCACCGAGTGGATCCCGATGGAAGTGACCGCCCTGCTCGTGCTGGCGACAGTGGCCTTGACGGGTCTGGTGAGTCCAAAGGAGGCGCTGAGCGGATTCAGCAATCCGGCTGTGATCACTGTCTGGACGGTGTTTATCATTTCGGGGGGGCTTACCCGCACGGGTGTGGCCAACGTCATCGGGCGGTTGCTGTTGCGCCTGTCCGGGCAAAGCCGGCTGTGGATGGTGGTGTTGATCATGCTCAGTGCCGGGGGCCTGTCCGCCATCATGAACAACGTGGCCGTGGCGGCACTGTTGCTGCCGGTAGTGATGGACATTGCGCACCAGACCCGCCAGTCTCCTTCAAAATTACTGATGCCCCTGGCATACGGCTCCTTGTTGGGAGGATTGACCACCCTGATCGGTACACCCCCCAACCTGCTGGTGAGTGAAGCGCTGCGCGATGCGGGGCTGGCCCCATTCGGGCTGCTCGATTTTACGCCGGTGGGGGCGTGTGTAATGGTTGCCGGGACGCTTTACATGGTGTTTATAGGCACCCGCCTGCTTCCTGAAAAGGCCCCGGCCAGCCACTCTGACAGGTCTGGGACGGCGGACCTGGAGGCAACCTATCACCTGCTGCAGCATATGTTTTACCTGAAAGTGCCACCCGGCTCTCCGCTGGTGGGTAAATCGCTCACCGACACACGCCTCGGCTCAATGCTTGGTTTCCACGTCGTCGGTATCAACCGCAAAGACCATTCCGTTCCGGCCCCCGGTCCGTCGGAGAGACTCCAGGGCGAGGACCTGCTGGTGGTGGAGGGGCCGCCGGAAGAAATCGAAACGATCAAAAAAGAGCTGCGTAACTGGAGCGAGTTGCGGGTGATGGACAGCCGTGCATCCCTGGCGCAGATCTTCTCGGACGAAAGCCGGTTTGCCGAGGCAACCGTGTCGGAGGGGTCGGCTGTATCGGGCAAAAACCTGGTTGAGATCGGCTTTCGTGAACGGTTTGGGATGAACGTGCTGGCGATCCGCAGCGGGCAGCAGGTGAACCGTGCCTATCTCGGAAAGTTCCGTCTCGGCGCGGGAGACCGCTTGCTGGTGCAGGGTTCTCCGCAAAACATTTCCCTGCTGGCCGGTTCGGCCGAATTCTGCGATATTCATGATATCGATATGGAACGGCTGACGGAAGACTATTTTTTGGATGAAGGCCTGCTCTCCTTGCAGGTGCCTCCCAGCACCTTTTTTAAAGACAAGACGTTGCGTGATACACGCCTGGGAAATTTCCTGGGCGCCGTCGTTCTTGCCATCCAACGGGGTGCGGAGATGATTCGTATGCCCGATCCGAACATCGCACTCAAGCCGAAAGATGTCTTGCTGGTAGCCGGCCAAATGGAAGCACTGCTTCTGGTCCAGAGCCTGGGGGAGTTGACGGTCGATCCTATTCCGGTGGGCAGCTCGGGGTGGATTGAATCGGAGTCCGTAGGGATTTTTGAAGTGATGCTTTCGCCCCACGGGCGCCTGGCGGGAAAAAGTTTGCGGGAGATTGGATTCCGGGAGAAATTCGGCCTCACCGTTCTGGCCGTCTGGCGGGAAGCGACGGCCCATCGCTCGGAAAAGCTGGCCGATATGCCATTGAAGTTCGGGGATGCCCTGCTGGTACACGGGCCCCGGGAGAAATTCAAATTACTTGCACGGGAGATCGATTTTATCGTCCTGACCCAATCTGTGCAGGAACCCCCGATAGTGGGGAAAGCGCCGATATCGGTGTTGATAACGGTTGGTGTTTTGGCTCCGGTATTTATGGGCTGGGTGCCAATATACATTGCCACCATTGTGGGCGCGGCAGCTATGGTCATCTGCAAATGTCTCAGCATGTCGGAAGCGTATCGGTCTATTGAGTGGAAAGCGGTTTTTTTGATTGCCGGCATGCTTCCTTTGGGCGATGCCCTGGCCAATACCGGAACTGCCAGTTATCTGGCAGAGCACCTGCTGGCCACAGTGGGGGGGTTGGGCCCGATAGCCGTAATGGCCGGGCTGATGGGGCTTACCTTTATGGCTACCTGCGTCATTCCCACGGCCGCACTGGTGGTATTGATGGCACCCATCGTCCTAAACACGGCAGCAGACCTCGGCGTTTCGCCATACGCATTCATGATGGCGGTGGCCATTGCCGCCTCGGCCAGTTTCATGACGCCGATCTCTCACCCCGCCAACCTGATGGTGATGGGGCCGGGCGGGTACCGTTTTACCGATTACCTTAAAGCAGGGATTCCCCTGACGGTGATCGTCTGGATTGTAGCCCTGCTTGTGCTTCCGGTCTTCTGGCCGCTTTTTCCGTAACAGTGTGATTTTTTTGGACCGATTTGATTGGGAAAGACAGGTTCGGAAGACAGGGGAGGTTTTTCCCTCAGGCGCTTCGCGACGGAAACACCCCGGGTATTCTGTTAAACCCACTTACAAACAGTTTTAGACAGGATTTACAGGATCAACCGGATAGAATCTTTGATGGCATTGTAAAAAAGGCTAAATTTATCACCGTGGGCACAGAGAAAACAGGGG
>CAZKYZ010000041.1:0-14860 GCA_964557055.1 uncultured Desulfobacterales bacterium | reverse complement strand
TGTGGACCAGATTTCCGGTATGGTGGCACGATCTAAACTTGAGGACACCATTAACGCTGTTTTGTTGATTATCACCGAAGAGGCCCCGGCAGGATCTGTTTTCTGCAGGCAACCATTTTCTTTACCGTGATACCAGAAAAGAGCAAATGAAAAAACTATTGGCGGTTTGTTTTATTTCGATGTTCCTGCTGACCGGATGCTCCATGAACTTGGGCAACTGGTTTAGCAACCTGTTTGGTTTCGAAACAGAATCCGGGGAAATGGGTGAACAGGAGCTCCTATGGAACGCCATGGACCTATACGAAGCGGGTGATTACAAGAAAGCCCTTGAACAATTTGAACAGTTCAAGGACTGGTATCCGTTTAGCGACTATGCGATTCTGGCAGACCTGAAATCAGCGGACTGCAATTATTACCTGGGCAATTACGGAGATGCTTTTTTCGGCTATGAAGAGTTTGAGAACCTTCATCCTTTGAATGAAGCTACCCCCTATGTGGTATATCAGTCCGGAATGTGCAAGTTTCTGCAGATGGACACGATTGACCGGGACACCAGAAATGCGAAACAGGCGGTGGAAATTTTCCGCAAAGTGCAAGAGCAGTACCCGAGCTCTGTTTATGCCCAGAAATCAACCGATAAAATTAAGCAGGCCCTGAAACTGCTGGCCGGTCACGAACTCTATGTTGCTTATTTTTATTATCGCGGCGGGCACTATAAAGCGGCTTTAGGCCGCTATGAATCGATCATTACCCGGTATCCGGATGTTGGTATTCACCAACAAGCCATGGAATATATCGCCATTTGTGAGCAGTATATCAAGCAGGAAGAAGCCCTGGAACAGGCGGTTTTGGGCGTGCCCGTGCCCCCGGAGGTAGACGAACAGGCGGAAGCAGGCGATGAGGGCGCAGCCACGACTGAAAATGAAGAAAAACCGGAGACCGACGAAATCGAAGAAACGGAACTGGAAGATAAAACCGATACATCCGAAGAATAAAAAAAACTTTACACCAGTATAAAAATGGATTATCTATTCCACTTTTAGTTGTCGGAATTCACCGGCGATTTTTATCGCTGATTGTCAGGAGATAGAATTATGTCTAAAATGTGTGAAATTTGTGGAAAAAAGCCATTGGTGGGAAATCATGTGAGCCACGCCCACAACGTCAATAAGCGACGGTTCAACCCGAACCTTCAAAACGTGCGGGCCCTATATAAAGGGCAGGTACAGAAAATTATGGTTTGCACGAATTGCATTAAGTCAGGGAGGGTGGTCAAAGCGCCCTGACCAGGTGTACCGGAACCATTTTTGAGCTGCTGGTGTATAATCGGAGATTATCCATCAGACAGGTAAAGCCCCGCAGGGGGCTTTTTTTAGGGCCGGGCAAGGGACCCGCCCGGAATGTTTTATGAAACATTCCGGCTACATATCCATCCGCCGCACATCCTGTACAGAGCGAACTTTCTTAATGCATGTCAGCACATGCTTCAAGTGTTCGGTATCTGCCACGGATATGGTAAAAAAACTGTCGACGACTAGGTTGTCATGTGTTTTGGTGTTGACGCTTAGGATGTTTGCCCCGGCCTTGCTGATGTTGGCCGCAATGTCCGCCAGCAAGCCTACCCGGTCGTGGGAGTGAATTTGTATCTTTACCGGGAAAGTATCCGACACCTCCAGACCCCACTCCACATCGATCTGGCGTTCGGGGTTCATTTTCAAGGCGTTGATACAATTGGTACGGTGCACTGTTACACCAAATCCCCGGGTGATATAGCCGGTAAAGGGATCTCCCGGGACAGGCTGACAGCACTTGCCGAATTTGATCAAGACGTCATCGACGCCTTTAACGTTAACACCGGCTTTTGGCTTTTTTTTGCGTACTCGCCCCATGATTTTATTAAGGAGGGAGTCGCTTTCCTCGTCACCTTCCGCTTTGGCCACAAACCGCCGTACGACCTGCAACGGGGTAATTTTCCCGTAGCCGACACTGGCGATCAGGTCATCTACCGTTTTAAATCCAAAATGTTCGACAGCCGTATCGATCTGGTTCGATTTAACAATGGCGTGAAAGTTAAGTTTTTGCTTTCGAAAGGCTTTTTCACACATTTCCCGTCCGAGGGAGAGGCTTCTTTCCATTTCCTGGGTTTTTATCCACTGTCTGATCCGAGACCGGGCCTTCACCGTTTTGACAAAATTGATCCAGTCCTTGCTCGGGTGAGAGCCTTTGGAGGTAATAATTTCAATGATATCCCCTGTCAGCAATTCATATTTCAGGGGTACCATCCGACCGTTTACTTTGGCGCCGGTGCACTGATTTCCCACTTCTGAGTGGATCATGTAGGCAAAGTCGACGGGGGTTGCCCCTTTGGGCAGGGTTTTAACCTCCCCCCGGGGAGTGAACAGGTGGACTTCGTCAGGAAACAGATCAATACGGACATTCTCCAGAAACTCCTCCGGGTTCTGGAAGTTTTCCTGGTTTTCCACCAGGTTTTGAATCCAGGAAAAGCTTTTGGTGATTTTTTCGTCGGCATTCTTGCCCTCTTTATAACTCCAATGGGCGGCGATACCGGATCGGGCCACCATATCCATTTCCCGGGTCCGGATCTGGATCTCGATTCTTTCTCCGAAAGGGCCGATAACGGTCGTGTGCAGGGATTGATACATATTCGGTTTCGGGCGGGCGATATAATCTTTAAACTTGATATCAATGGGTTTCCAGAGCGAGTGAATGTGGCCCAGGGCCTCATAACACTGGGAAATGGTGTCCAGGATAATCCGGAAAGCGATGATGTCGTAAACATCTTCAAAGGCGAGATCCTGGGACTGCATTTTTTGATAAATACTGTAAAAATATTTGTAGCGTCCTCTCACCACACACGGCAGGCCCACGGATTCCATTTTGTTCAAAATATAGTTCTTTACCGTTTTTACGTACTGTTCCCTTTCCTCCTGGTCCGTGTCGACCAGGCTTTTAATACGCGAATATTCTTCGGGATTGATATATTTGAAGGAGGAGTCCTCCAATTCCTTCTTGATCCAGTAGATACCCAACCGGGCGGCAATAGGAGCATAAATGTCGTGGGTTTCCTGGGCGATCAGGATCTTTTTTTTCTCGGAACGGTGGTATTGGAGGGTTCGCATGTTGTGCAGACGATCCGCCAATTTGATGAGGATGACCCGGATATCATCCGCCATGGCCAAAATCATTTTGCGGATACTTTCGGCCTGACGGGCCTGGGAAGTATGAAAAGGAAGTTTACTGATTTTGGTTACCCCGGATACAATATGAAGTACTTCCGGACCGAAAAGTTTCTCTATTTCCTCCGGGGTGGAGTAGGTGTCTTCTATGACATCGTGGAGAATCGCTGCGGCCACACTGACAACATCCAGCTTCATTTCTGCCAGAATGCCGGCTACTTCGAGGGGGTGGGAAAGGTAGGGTTCTCCCGACAGGCGGACCTGCCCGCTATGAACCCTGGCAGAATAGATGTAGGCTTTGTCAACCAGGGAAAGGTCTACACCAGGGTAATTGTCCGCCATTGTATCGATGATGTCGGTAATTCGGATCATCTCATCTGAAACCGTACGTTTCTTTTCCGATTGTTGCCAACCAAACCCTAAAGCCAGACATGTAGCGCGTTAGTACGCCTTGGCAAAAACCACCCG
Source organism: uncultured Desulfobacterales bacterium (assembly GCA_964557055.1). Classification (GTDB taxonomy): domain Bacteria; phylum Desulfobacterota; class Desulfobacteria; order Desulfobacterales; family CAZKYZ01; genus CAZKYZ01. The sequence continues at coordinate 11,195 of CAZKYZ010000041.1, read as the reverse complement.
ATGCCTGCTCGGTTTACCGCAATATATACAGGTGCCCGCTTCGTCCGGTGCGTCGAGTGGAATGCAGCGGATGGTAACGCCGAGCGTTTCTTTGATTTCTGTTTCGCAATCCGATAAACCGCACCAGTGCGATTGGGCGAAACCGCCGTGTATCTCGGGGGTTTCCATATTTTGAGGCGTAAAAAAAGCGGTAAAATCCTCTTTGCTGTCCATGGGTATGGTATGTTCACGGGTAAAGGCTGCCGCGCGTTCAAAAAGGGTGGTTTGAATGTCATCCAACAGGGCGGAAATTCCGCTGACGAATTTGTCTCTCGGTATACTGCTTTTTTCCTGGTGATCCCGATCCCGCCGGGCCACAAATACGGCATTTTCGGCCATGTCCCGCGGTCCGATTTCCACCCGAACCGGGATTCCCTTTTTAATCCAGTCCCACCCCCGGGCACCACCGATATCTCGGTTATCTACCTCTACCACCAGTCGGCGGCCATGGTAAAATTGATGGCGTAGTTCGTCGGCGATTTGGTTGGTGTATGCCATGATGTCGGTCTGCTGGTCCGGTTTACGGACGATCGGCAACAGGACCACATGGGCAGACGCGATTTTGGGTGGCAGAATGATACCGTCGTCGTCGCCATGGGTCATTACCAGGCCCCCCAGCAGGCGTGTAGAAACGGCCCACGATGTCGTCCATACATATTCTTCTATTTCTTTGGCAGACTGGAATTTGATATCCTGCGCTTTGGCAAAGTTTTGTCCCAGGAAATGGGAAGTGCCCGCCTGCAGCGCCCGGCGATCCTGCATCATGGCTTCAATGGTGAGAGTTTCATCGGCCCCGGGGAAGCGTTCTGCAGCCGACTTGCGCCCGCGAATGACGGGAATTGCCAGATAGTCCTGAACCAGGTCCTCGTAAATATTGAGGATCATGTCGGTAAGCTCCAAGGCTTCCTCGGCGGTTTGGTGAGCGGTATGACCTTCCTGCCACAAAAATTCACTGGTTCGCAGGAACATCCTGGTCCGCATCTCCCACCGGACGACGTTGCCCCATTGGTTGAGGATGATGGGGAGATCGCGATAACTGCTGATCCATTTGGAAAAAGAGTCGCCTATGATGGTTTCCGAAGTCGGCCTGACGATCAGGGGTTCATTGAGGGCACCGGCAGGAACAAGCCTGCCATCCGGCCCTTTCTCCAGCCGGTGGTGAGTGACCACCGCACATTCCTTGGCAAACCCCTCCACATGTTGGGCTTCTTTTTCCAGAAAGGAAAGCGGGATGAACAGGGGGAAATAGGCATTTTTTACACCGACGGCTTTAAGCATTTCATCCAGAATCCTGGTAATATTTTCCCATATGGCATACCCCCACGGTTTAATTACCATACAGCCTCTTACAGGCGAGCGCTCGGCCATGTCGGAGGCCTTGATTACCTGCTGATACCATTCCGGATAATCCTCTTGACGGGTCGGGGTGATTGCCGCTTTAATCTGTTTTCCCATAGGTTCCTCTCTGTTTCACTTTACCATTGTGTCGATTTCAGCCAGGAGGGTCTCCACAAGCAGGTGCTGGGGTATTTTTTTGACAACCCGGCCTTTTTTAAACAGTATGCCCACACCGTCGCCACCGGCTATACCGATATCCGCTTCTTTTGCTTCACCTGGTCCGTTGACGACACATCCCATGATTGCCACCCGTATCGGCTCTTTGCAGGTCAGCAGCGCTTTTTCCACCCGCTCCACCACATCAAAAAGATCGATACCGCATCTGCCGCAGGTGGGGCAGGATATTAAATCCGGTCCGTGTTGACGAATGCCCAGCGCTTTCAAAATCTCGTATCCAACCCGGATTTCCTCCACCGGGTCTCTGGTCAGGGAAACCCGGATGGTGTCGCCAATGCCTTCCGCCAGGAGCATGCCGATTCCCAGGGAGGATTTAACGATACCGGTATACAATGAGCCGGCTTCTGTAACACCAACGTGAACCGGGAAATCGCACTGTTCGGAAAATGCGCGATAGGCCGCGACCGTCCTGGATACATCCGATGCTTTGATGGAAATTTTGATGTTGTCGAATCCGAAGGCATCTAGCATGTCAATATTACGCAGGGCACTTTCCACCATGGCCTGCGGGGAGGCGCCTTTATATTTTTCGAGCAGTTTTTTTTCGAGCGAACCGGCATTGACGCCGATGCGGATGGGGATACCGTGCTCTTTGGCAGCCGAGACGACCGCCGCCACTTTTTGTTTTCCACCGATGTTGCCCGGATTGATGCGCAGGCCGTCTGCGCCGCTTTCCGCCGCGGCAATGGCCAGGCGGTGGTCAAAGTGGATATCCGCGATAACCGGGATTTTCACTTGCCGGCGGATTTCCCTGACAGCAAGAGCAGCGGCCATATCGGGAACGGCCACCCGGACGATCTCGCAGTCGGCTTCCTGAAGACGCCGGATCTGTTCGACAGTGGCGTTGATATCCTCCGTTGGGGTATTTGTCATCGACTGTACGGAGACAGGTGCGTTGCCCCCGACCGGGACGCTGCCGACGAAGATTCGGCGTGTTTTTTTCCGGTTTTGAATCACAGTCATTGTCGGATAGGGCGCATGCTGGTTTACTGGGTTAATGATTAAAAACGTCAGAAGAAAGTTCTTAGAATACCAAAGCGGGATGGTTAATTCAAGCGAAATAGCATCGTTAAGATTTATTCCGTGTCAAAATGATCCGTCAGAGTATCGACCTTTTGGGGCCGCCAGTCTGTATATCTGGGTTTACAATTGTCTTTTTACGAAACCCGGAGTATGATCAAGATATTGCAGTGATATTTGGATGGCAATCACTTCTCCCACCGGATATGATAATCCGAATCGTTATCAATGACACCGAAACCCAAAAAGCGTGATCGCAAAGCTGCAAAAAGGATGGACAGGCTGTTGATTGTGGTGCTGTATTTTCTGGCATGCACCGCCTTCTTTCTGAACTATCCGCCGGAGCCGCCCCCGCTTAAACCGTTGGCCCGCATTCTCCAGGAAAACAAGCTGACCGTGATTACCCGTAATAATGCGCACTGCTATTTCCTCTACCGCGACCGCATGATGGGGTTTGAGTACGACCTGGCCAAAGCGTTCGCCGATTATTTGGGGGTGACGCTGGAGATACGGGTGGAAAGTCAGTGGGAATCAATGATACCGGCGCTTTTAAACGGTGCGGGCGACCTTATCGCTGCCAGTATGACCATTACGCCAAAACGGGAACGGCAGGTGGCTTTCTCGCATGGCTACATGACCAATTGGCAGCACCTGATCGTGCATCGTGCTTCCGGCATTTCTTCTCTCCAAGAGATGGATGACAAGTCCATTCACGTTCGCAAGGGCACTTCTTACGAAGACAACCTCCTCCAGCTTCTGGAAGGAGACGTCAATTTTACGCTGCACACAATCGAAGACATTCCCACGGAAGAATTGATTCGCATGGTGGCGAATCGCCAGATTGATGCCACTGTGGCGGACACCAATATCGCGCGGCTCAATCGACGTTATTACCCTGCAGCGGTAATGGTCGAGGTTATCAGCGGAGAGGAAGAGCTTGGGTGGGCGGTTAAAAAAGAGGCGCGCGGACTCTTGAAAGCCATCAACAGCTTCTTGGTGGAAATCAAGGCCAATGGTCAGTATGAAAAACTCTACAACCGTTACTATACAGCCGTCGACCATTTCGACTATTTCGACTTGCGAACATTCCATCGCCGAATTCAACGGCGGTTGCCCCGTTACCAGAAGACTATCATTCGATACGCCAACGAGAATGGCTTCGACTGGCGTCTGGTGGCCGCACAGATTTACCAGGAGTCTCATTTTGATCCCAATGCCATCAGTGCAGCCGGTGCGTTGGGGCTCATGCAGGTTCTTGAGACAACGGGAACAAGCCATGGCGCAGAAGATCTTTACGATCCGGTGGATAATATCCGTACCGGTGTGCGCTACCTTGGGAAGCTGTATGATCATTTCGATGAGGCCGAGGACCCGGACCGGCTGTACATCTCTCTGGCAGCATACAATGTCGGCCGGGGGCACGTTTTCGACGCGCGCAACCTGGCCCGCAAACTGGGTCTGGACCCGAATAAATGGTCTTCCTTGAAAGAGACGCTCCCCAAGCTGCGTGATCGGAAATTCTACGAGGAAAGTAAATATGGATATTGCCGTGGGACCGAACCGGTGAATTACGTTCGTCAGATCAAGGTGTATTATGATATCCTGCGCCGGAAAGGGATTGAGTATCAGCGCTAAAAATACGCGGGGCAGGCTTCAAGAAAAATGGCCGGCCACCGAAAGATCTGAGGCCGTTTCGGCAAAAAGCGATTCCAATTTTTTATGCTAAATTTATTTTCCGTATGGTTTTTTGCGCGCGCTGTTTCCGGGGGGTCTGCCTGGCGTTACTGTGGGCTACCCGGCCAACAATACTTATCGATCCAACCGGCAATCCAGAAACTTCTTCTCAAAGACCGATCCGATTAGCAACCGATCTTGGTACATTGTAGCGACACTTGATCCGGAAAGTGCTTCACCGCGATTCAGATAGACTTCATCAATCTGATGTTGTCCGTTCTCGTTCAAGGTAACCCGAAAAACCTGGGAAGGGGAGAGCTTACCTGCGTCTTTGGCGTGGGCCACGAATTTCAAAAGCTGGGGGTGTGCCCCGATCCAGAGATTTCCGTGCGGTCCGACCTCAATATTGTCCAGTCCGGTATTGAATTTTATTTCTTCCCGGAATGTCAACGCTCCCGATTCCGTATCGCGCCCATAAACCTTCAGCGTCATCCCGGTTGTCTCGGCCACATAAAGAATCCTGCCGTCCGGACTGACGTTGATGCCGTTGGCATAACCGATACCACCGGCGGCCTCGTGGAAACGGTTGCCGTTATAATAAACAATGTTTGCCAGGGGTAGTTTCAGGTAGTCCTCAAGGGTTTTAAAAATCCCGTCGGTGTATCGGTGGTCGTTCGAGGCGTAAAAGCGGTCGCGGTCGACGGCAGCGATATCATTGGGTGACACAAGCGCCTGGTCTAAGATTGTTTTCCTGTGAACCAGACCCTCAGCCGCAAGATCATATATTTCAACCTTGTGCGTCCCCCCGGAATGATTGATAACAAACAGGGCATCGTTGGTGTCCGGACCGACATAAAGACTGATGCCGTGTGGTTGGAAATCAGGTCCGGGTCCGGAGGTTAACAGGACAGGCTTTGGATCGACAGCATTCAGATCGTAGGCGTAGATCCCCCCACCGGCACCCTTTCCTTCCATGAGCGCGCGGCGATCGCAAACGGAAATATAGGCCATACCGGTCAAAGGGTGAATGGTGATGTCTTCGGCCCCGACCACTCCCCGGATTGTTTGGCAGGTACCGGCAAAATGGGGTTCGATGGTTTTAAACTGCCCGGTCGACCATAGCAGATGAACTGCCCATCCGGCAGCAGCAATTACGACAAACAAAAGAACAATCAAAACCTTTTTCATTTTTTCACCCTATCAATATCTTTATCCGTACCTGTGAAGTGAAGTGTGCTTAGGAATCGGGTTTTGTCGTTGGGGATGATTTTTCAAGATCAATTATTTTCCTGTCCAGATATTCCTTGGTTTCATAACGGGTTATGGACATCAGTTTATGGGTTATCCTCCCCATCGTTTCCACCTGCTTAATAATTTTTACGATGTCCGGGTACAAGGGGTCATCTGTATTAACCTTCATGGCAAGCAGTTCCGAGTAGCCCAATATGGCCATAAGCGGCTGGTTCAGTTCGTGACATACCGCGCCGGCCATTTCGGAAACACCCTGCTGTTTCTCGGTTTTACACAGCGCTTCGGCCGTATATTTCAGTTCCGTGGTATCGTGTAAAACAATCACCCGTCCCAATTTGAGCCCCCGCCGATCACTGAGGACCGAAATACGCAGCTCAAAAAAACGCTCCCGGCCTTCCAGGGTAAGACCAATTTCAAGCGGCTTATTTTCTTCCGGTACTTCAAAAACCCGGGAGTATCCGCCCAGAACCTGGCCGATCTTTCGACCGATGGATGTATGCACATCTATCCGGAACAGGGATCCAGCCGCCTGATTGATATCTACGATTCGGTTTTGTTGATCAAGTACCAGGATCGGGTCTTTTAATCCGCTGAATATCTCGGTTTTTGCGATGGGTGCAATGTCCAGCAGGTTGTACCGGAAAAACCCCCACGTCATCGATGCTGCCACCAGAACAAAGGCAATCGGACCGATATCCATGTTGGGTACGGGGCTGTTACCTGAAATATATACGGCGTTAATAATCCAGACAATGACCACGGCTATGAGAATCACGCCGGCCTGTGAACTGTGAAAGCCGGAGGATGTGAGCACCTGCTGGAGCAGTATAAGGCTCAGTACGGCCAGCAGGATATAATGATAACCGATGATGATCCACCACAGGGGGCCGTGTTCGAGCCCGATCATTGGGAAGGGACCGGAACTGATTATATAGTAATCAACAAATACAAGACGGTGCAGCGGGTTTGCCCATACCAGAACGATAATGATTGCGGCGATAATATATAACAGCGCAATTTTGAATCGACTGAGCCAGGCGTTGAAACCGAAAACCGATAAAACGAAAAGAAGGACCAGCGGCGGCAGGGGAGCGACCCCCAGGTACTGCATATAGGTGATAAACATGTTGGTTTCAAGGTCCAGCCCGAGGTAGAGCAGGCCTTCGGTGGCCGCCCAAACGGCGGCGGCCAGGCAGGCGAGTATCAAATACCAACCGCCCCGGACCCGGCGTCGAGGATAGGCAAAAAGCGCAACGGAAAAAATAAATATTGCCGCGACAAAAAACGGCGTGCAGTAGTTTACCCTGGGATCCAATAAAACCTCATATCGATAAGCGCTTTAAATATCAATGTTTTTAGCTTAAAAACCAGTCTCTTTCGGCCAGGTCACAGATGTTTGGTTATGCCGGAAGTCTTTTTGCATGAGCAAAAAGTGATCTACTGTTCAGGAATTTCCAGAATGGTAAAAAGCCAGCGAAGTGTAGTGCCCTCTGGCTTCATTTTAGGCACTTTCGTGGGTATAAGTCAATTCACATGTAAAGGAAAACGATAGCTATGCCGCCATTTGAGATGGGACCGGCAGGGTTGGATCCGCTTCCAGATGCACCAGGGAACGATCAAGGGCACGCGCATAAAGACCAATCATCTGACGTGCTGTATCCTCGGGGTCAAAACGCACCAGGCTGTCGGTCATAATTCGGTGAACCTGTGACGATCGGAACGCGCGGCTTTGGTAGTAAAAAGCGATTGCCTGATCGACCGCCCATAGAAAACCGTTCGCATCGAAGTGTTTAAACAGGAAGCCCGTGCCGCGGTCGGTGGCTGTATCCAGATGCTCGACACAATCGTGGACGGCACCCGCGTCGTAGGCTATTGGCAGCGCCCCATAGCGCTGGCCGATTTTGCAGGGCAGGGCGCAGGGATCAAGGTGTACGGGCATGAGCACGAAATCCGCCGCCCCATATGCCAGTCGGTAACGGTGGGCATCGAAACCGCACACTGCGGCACGATCTGTGGCCTGGAGGCGTTCAATCAAGGAGCGCAGGTGCTCCTGGAAATCGCCATCGGCGATAAAAACGATCTGAAGGCGCTGCTCACGGTATCGGTCCAGAATGGCTGGAAGGGTGTCGGCCATGAGTCGGCATCCGGGCCGGGTACCATCCAGCCGGGTGGGCCAGAAACACAGCGGTGCCCTGGAATCCATGCGCAGGTTCAGTTTTTCCTGGAGTTTAAGTTTGTTGAACAGTTTACCTGCGAAGTGAGTGTCCGGTCCATAGGGCCGCATCAGCGCCCTGTCCGTGGCCGGGTTGAAGGATGGATCCGGTGCCGGTGCCAGAGCACAAAAATTCCCCGCCCGCAGTTTGTTTTGCAGTTCAACCTTCAGTAAAGGTGCGGCAAGGTGGCTATGATTATCGGTCAATGCGCGTAAAAAAGTTTGACTCAGACAGTTTACCAGGCCGGCGGAAAAAACCCCGCTGGCCAGCAGATTAAGAGGGTTGGCAGTTCTTGTTTCCAAGTAATCAACGGGCATCCGGGAATAGAAACAATGCTGCCAGAATACTGCCGCGTCGATACCCTGCTCTTCGACGGTGGACAAGAGCAGTTGCGGTGAATCCAGGCGGTACAGCGTAAAAAGGCAGGCAATGTCGTTTTGGTTTGCCATGGGCGGGATCAGCCCTGTCATCCAGTCGTAGCAATGGATCAGGTCCGGCCGAACTTCCGGGATGATGCGGTTAATCAGTTCCCGCTGAAATGCCAGGGCAATCCGGACATTCTCCCAGTTTGTGGTCAGAAACAACTTTGGATGATAGTAAAAGGATCTGTCCTGGGCCAGATGGACGCGGCTTCGGGGCAATCCCCGCTGACGGTTGTGGATATCAATGCCCGGCAGGCGGCGCGCGCTGTTTCTGAAAATATTTCGATAATTGGGTATGGCCAGGTGCACATCGGCACCACGCTCGTAAAGCGCATGGATCTGGGCGGCGCAGATGTCACCGAGCCCGCCGGCCCGGGCGGATAGCGTTCTGGATTCCGGGCCCATGCCGTGCGGTACGAAGGTCACTTCTGGAGTGACCACCAGAATTCGGGGATTTTGACGTCGGGCTGTCATTCTTTTTCCCGTTCTTGTTGTCACCAAACCATCATCTTCCATTCGATCCTACCGGAGCCGGGCCTAGTCGAGATATCGCAGTCCCATGCCGAACCGGCTGGCGGTTTTGTCGGACAGCTTCTGTTGCCATTTGACTTCCGCCAGGCAGATGGATCGCGGCCTTTCTTCGGCGGCGATGGATGGGGGTATTTCCGGGTAGCGAACCATCCGCATGATAAGAATTGTTCCGGAACGATATCGGTCGGTTGTCTCGATATAGGAGCCGCTACCGGAAAAATTACGCATGACGCCATCCGACGTACGGACAGCACTGCTAGTGTAAGGACGGCATGTGATTGCCGCCTCGGTAGGGTTGCGCGGAGCAACCCGCTTTACCACTTTTTTCTCCGGTGCGATTTTCATTTTTGCCTCCGTGGCCGAATGATACTTTCGGCCTTTTTATGCCTGTCTGGCTTTTTGGCACTTATTGCTAATGTCCGACCATCCAGTTTAACTTCCATATCCTTGGCTTCGTACTCCGAGAACTTCAATCGTAATCATAATTTCACGTTAACCTGTAAGCGACGCTACAGGTTGATCAACGAATTGTGGCTGTCTCCAAAAGGGGTCGGGAGGTAGTCGTCGGCATCGGGGTCGTTTTCCCAGTGGGACGCTCCCAACAGATATCGGAACTGGTAAGACCTGCCTTGTGACAGCTCCACGGTAACGCTGAATGCGCCGTCTTTTGACCTTTTCATGGGTGTTGCCGAAGTTGACCAGCCGTTGAACTCGCCCACCACATGCGCCTGTTTCGAAGAATTTCCGACTTCCTCCGGGATTTTAAAAGTGACTTTGCACACGGGTTTGTTTTTCAAAAACTGTTTGCGAATGCCCATTTTTCACCTCCCTTGCTGAATCGTCCTGTTCTGTTCCAGCGCATTGCTGTGAGATTTTGTAATAAGGCTGATTATCACCCATATCGTTGTTCCCTTTCAGCAATTGGCGCGTTCTGAAACAAACAGGGTCTGGGCTTTTTATTTCCAGGGGAAAGGTCCAAACCGTACCCTGTGAAAGCGCCAAATACGCCGTCGGGCAGGTCACTCTTCCAGGAAAAGTCCGCCGAATCGTCCGGTCACCTCAACATTCGTTCGGGTATTGTTCAGGAGTGACATGCGCTGAAGGAAGACGTCGAGACCGAATGTGTTGATCGTTTTCAGGCCATCCGTTTCGATGGCTACTTTCCCGTTTTTTTTGGCCCGCTCTTTCAGAACATGGATCAGCTCACATGCCGATGATGCGTCGAAATCACCGAACAACTGTAATGCCAGGCAGTCCTTGCCGCTTTCTTTGGTGCAGACGCGAAAGTTTTTGGCCATATCGTCTTCTCCTTTGACCTGTTGGCATCCGGTTGGATCGAAAATCCTGCCTAAATAGATCAGCAAAACGTATGCCATGGCGCTGTTCATTCGTATGTATTTAAAACCGTTGTGTGTTTCTGTCAGCACCACAAACTGTTTCGCATTCTTTTTTTCCAGTTTCTTTACAGATTGAAAACTCCTGTTTTCCGTGCCGGCCATTTATGTTTACCGAGGAGGCTCAGAGCGCCCGTTTCCCGGAACGCGGATGCCCCGCTATCTCTATTTTCGCTTGCATGGCTTTCAGGGTAAAGGGCTTCAGCAGCAGCCCATCCACAATATCGGAGCCGGCCAAAATATCCGTGACCTCCCGTTCGCAGTGATCGGTCATGATGATGACCTGAGTTCCGAAATGTGTTTCTTTAATCTGGTCGGCCAACTGGTAGCCGTCCATGCAGGGTATGTCATAATCGGTGACCACCACATCGTATCGGGCTTTGGTCAGGTAAAAAAGGGCATCCATTGCATCTACAGCGCTGGTGGGGTGATAGCCCAGGCGTGCCGCCATTTTGGAGACCCGTTCCCGTGTGCCGGGATCATCGTCAACGATAAGCATCCGGCCGGCAAAGGTTTCGGGCCGTTCGGCCAGCCGGGCGCCGGTTGGCGGTTTCGATGGGTTTACGGATTTTTTCGGCATGCGCATAGTCCTCTCCCAGCGGTTTCGGCAACAGGGAATCTGAGCGTGAACAAGAAAAAATCGGGGCAGGTCGGGATTCAATACACAGTATAATAAGCAGCGGGTGCGGCTGAAACAATCCGTAAAATTGCCCAATTGTTGGATGGTCTATAGGTAGTTTTACCCATTGCGGCAAGGGATCCGGCTGGTTATGGCCGGCCGGCGGTATACCCCTGGGAAATGGCGTAGCGAACCAGATCGGCGATGCGCTTGAGGTTGAGTTTGGATCGGATGTTGGCGTGGTGACGATCGACCGTGCGAACGCTGATGCAAAGTTGATCGCTGATCTGCCGGGCTGTGTTCCCCTCTGCGATCATCTGTAGCACCTGGCGCTCCCGGGGGGTGAGGGGATCCCGAACGGCTTTATAGGTTCCCCTGCAGATGGAAATGATGGCTCCGGGGAATGCACCGGCCAGCTTTTTGGACAGGTAGGTTTCCCCTTTGCGGATCTGTTCGT
>CAZKYZ010000040.1:0-14887 GCA_964557055.1 uncultured Desulfobacterales bacterium | reverse complement strand
CCCTTCGGAATTTACTCGATTATTTCGGACACAACACCGGCGCCAACTGTCCGACCACCCTCACGAATGGCAAACCGCAGCTCCTTTTCCATCGCAATCGGGGTGATCAGGTCGCCTTCAATCGTCACATTGTCGCCCGGCATTACCATCTCTATATCCGCCGGTAATGTCACAACACCCGTCACGTCCGTCGTCCGAAAATAAAACTGCGGACGATACCCGTTGAAAAACGGCGTGTGACGACCACCCTCTTCCTTGCTCAAAACGTATACCTCCGCCTTGAACTTCGTGTGCGGCGTTATCGATCCCGGTGCCGCCACCACCTGGCCACGCTCAACCTCGTCCCGCTTCGTTCCCCGAATCAATACCCCGATGTTGTCGCCCGCACGACCCTCGTCCAGCAACTTGCGGAACATCTCCACTCCCGTGCACACCGTCTTGACCGTCGGACGAATACCAACAATCTCAACACTATCCCCAACATTGACGATCCCTCGATCCACACGACCCGTTACCACCGTACCACGCCCGGATATGCTGAACACATCCTCGATCGGCATCAAAAACGGCCGGTCAATATCACGCACCGGCTCCGGTATGAACGAGTCAAGCGCTTCCATTAAATCAAATATCGGCTTGGCTTCCGCTGAATTCACATCATCCGTCTCCAGCGCCTTCAACGCGCTGCCGCGGATAATCGGCGTGTCGTCTCCAGGAAAATCATACTTATCCAACAACTCCCGAAGCTCCAACTCCACCAGCTCAATCAGTTCCTCGTCGTCAACCATGTCGCACTTGTTCAAAAATACCACGATATGCGGTACGCCAACCTGACGGGCCAGCAATATGTGCTCACGGGTCTGCGGCATCGGACCGTCGTCCGCGCCCACAACCAAAATCGCGCCATCCATCTGCGCCGCCCCCGTAATCATGTTCTTTATGTAATCCGCATGACCCGGACAGTCCACATGCGCATAATGACGCTTTTCCGACTCGTACTCCACATGCGCCGTCGCAATCGTTATCCCACGCTCTTTCTCCTCCGGCGCCTTGTCAATCTGGTCAAACGATACATAATCCGCCCTGCCCATCAAACCGTTCAGCTTCGTAATCGCTGCCGTCAGCGTCGTCTTGCCATGGTCAATATGCCCAATCGTTCCTACATTCACATGCGGCTTCGTTCGCTCAAACTTTGCCTTCGCCATCTTCTCGTCCTCCGTGTAAACAGGGCAACCCCGGCCCTATGCCGTTACGAGTGTCTATAAATATCTGAATTTCTTATATATTACCAGCGGTAGTGGGCAAATGCCTTGTTGGCATCCGCCATCTTGTGTGTATCTTCTCTCTTTTTTACCGATGCCCCTCTGCCGTTGGCGGCATCCATCAACTCACCGGCCAGCTTACTGACCATTCCGCTTTCGGTACGCTTCCTGGAAAAACCGATTATCCAGCGCATACCGAGAGCCGTCCTGCGAGAAGGTCTGATTTCAGTGGGCACCTGATAGGTGGATCCACCGACACGCCGTGATTTTACCTCAATCATCGGCTGCACGTTTTCGAGCGCTTTTTCAAATACCTTCACCGCTGAATCGCCGGATTTCTCTTCGATAATGTCGAATGCGCCGTACATAATCCCCTCGGCAACGCTTTTTTTACCGTCCCGCATGATGGATTTAATGAATTTGGTCACCAGCTTGTTGTTATGCCTGGTATCCGGTTCAACCTTACGCACAGGAACTTCTCTTCTTCTTGGCATATTTTACACCGTTCTTTTATATCTTGTTTACTGGCACCGATATCGTTGTACGCTATACCGGCAGCCCTACTTTGGTTTCTTGGCGCCGTATTTCGATCTTCCCTGTTTTCTGTCATCGACCCCAAGGGTATCCAGCGTGCCTCGCACAATGTGATAGCGCACACCGGGAAGGTCTTTAACCCTGCCCCCACGAACCAGGACCACGGAGTGCTCCTGAAGGTTGTGGCCGATACCCGGAATATAGGCGGTCACTTCCATTCCACTGGTGAGTCTTACCCTGGCCACTTTCCGAAGGGCTGAATTCGGCTTTTTCGGAGTCGATGTGTAGACTCTCGTGCAAACGCCTCTCCGCTGGGGAGAGCCCTTCAGGGCAGGCGTTGTGTTTTTCCTGGTAATTTTCTTTCTGCCTTTGCGAACTAGCTGATTGATCGTCGGCATGTTTTCCTCATTAATTGCATATCAGAATAATTTGGTCGGCCTGACAAAAAGCCGATATATATACAGCTATCGTTCCGTTGTCAATAAATAATGTTCAAAAACGAAACAAAAAACTGACCCTGTTTTCCAGTAACAAGCATACTATCTTTTAACACATTGGTTTTTTATTTAATATTAAAAATATTCTTTTGAATCACCTGTCATTTTACCAAACTGAAAACCCGATTCCAGTGATTTAACCGCACGATTCGGAAGTCCTGGTCCCGGTACGTTGATCCGGAAGTGCCGCTTTCTTTTTTCGGCCGTCAAATGCCCGATGATTCGATCTCTATCAGGCGATATTCCGGCACTCCGGTACCCGCCGGTATCAGTCGGCCCATGATCACATTCTCTTTCAGCCCGCTCAGGCGATCAACCGCTCCGGTAATACTCGCCTCCGTAAGAACTTTGGTCGTTTCCTGAAAAGAAGCGGCTGAGATAAAGCTGTCTGTACTCAGGGAAGCCTTGGTGATACCGAGGATCAACGGTTCGGCCACGGCCGGTTTACCGCCTTCGGCTAAAATTTGCTGGTTCTTGTCTTCAAAACGTATTTTATCGACCTGTTCTTCCGCGATAAAATCGGTATCCCCTGCGTCGAGAATCTTCACCCTGCGCATCATCTGACGAACGATCACCTCAATATGTTTGTCGTTGATGCGGACACCCTGCAGCCGGTAAACTTCCTGGACTTCATCGACCAGATAGCGAGCCAGGGGAACTTCCCCCTTGATGTTGAGAATGTCCTGGGGGACTGCAGAGCCGCCGATGAGCGGTTCGCCTGCCCGTACATAATCTCCGTCGATGACATTAATGTGCTTGCCTTTGGCAATCAGATAGTCACGCTTGTCGCCGACGTCCACCGGTGAAATCGTTACTCGCTGTTTTCCTTTACGGGTTCCTTTTGAAATAGAGACATACCCGTCGATTTCACTAAGAACGGCGGTTTCTTTTGGTTTGCGCACTTCAAACAATTCAGCGACCCGCGGCAAACCACCGGTGATATCCTTGGTCTTGGTGGTGGCCCGCGGAAGTTTGGCAACGATATCGCCGGCCTTCACCTCGTCGCCCTCCTCCACCAGGAGGATTGCTCCTACCGGCAGGATATAACGGGCCATTGCACCCGATTGGGCCAACGGCATCGTCTTGCCGTCTTTGCCTTTGATGGAGATGCGCGGCCGCTCTTCACCGGTCTTCGATTCTGTAATCGTCTGGCTCGATTTTCCGGTTACGGAGTCAACCTTTTCCTGCATGGTTTTTCCCAGGGCCACGTCACCGAATTTCACGATTCCGTCAACACCTGTGATAATCGGCGTGGAAAAAGGGTCCCAGACGGCCAGCAGATCACCTTCTTTAACCTTCTGTCCGTCTTTTACGAGGAGATGGGCTCCGTATATGACCGGGAATCGCTCCCGCTCGCGCCCTCTGTCGCTGAAGATGGCAAAATCACCACCCCGCCGGTTCATAACGACAAAGTTTTCCTCGGCGTTCTTTACCACGGAAAGATCGATATATTTGATAACACCGTCCACTCTGGCCCGGATGTCGGCCTGCTCCACTCTCCGGCTTGCCGTACCACCAATATGAAATGTCCGCATGGTCAGCTGTGTCCCAGGTTCACCAATGGACTGGGCTGCCATAATGCCGACTGCCTGGCCGATCTCGACTGTTCTTCCGTTAGACAGGTCCCTGCCATAACATTTGTAGCAAACACCCCGTTTGGATCTGCAGGTAAGCACCGAACGGATATTGATGCTGGTGATGCCGGCGTCTTCGATCCTTTTGATGTCGTCCTCATCCAGCTCCGTACCCGCCTCGACAACGATATCATCTGTATAGGGATCAAGTACGTCATTGGTGACAACCCTTCCCAGAATTCTTTCTCCAAGCCGCTGGATGACTTCGCCGCCTTCCATCAGGGGTTCCACTTCGACGCCCAACATCGTGCCGCAATCTTCTTCGTAAACCGTACAGTCCTGGGCGACATCCGCCAGGCGGCGGGTAAGGTACCCTGAATTGGCGGTTTTCAAAGCGGTATCGGCCAGGCCTTTACGGGCCCCGTGAGTTGAAATAAAATATTGAAGCACGGAAAGCCCTTCGCGAAAATTGGCCGTAATCGGTGTTTCGATAATTTCACCGGAAGGTTTGGCCATCAGTCCGCGCATACCTGCCAACTGACGCATCTGATCCTTGCTTCCCCGCGAACCCGAATCCGCCATCATGTAAATGGGATTGAAGCTTTCTTCCAATACCGGTTTCCCCTCTTTATCCAATACGGCTTTTCCGTTGGAATCCAGGACCGGAGCGTTCTTCATGGCTTCCATCATCTCGTTGGCGACATCATCTGTGGCCTTGGCCCAGATGTCGACCACCTTGTTATATTTCTCTCCCTGGGTGATGAGGCCTTCGGTATACTGCTTTTCAATTTTGCGCACCTGGGCTTCCGCTTCCACCAGCATCTGCTGCTTGGCCTCGGGAATGATCATGGCGTCGATGGAAATGGAAAGGCCGCCTTCCGTCGAATAACGGAAACCAATATCCTTTAACCGATCAGCCAGGATGACGGTGGCTTTGGGCCCAAGGTTCCGGTAAGCGAAATCAATGAGATCCCGCAGGCATTTTTTGTCCTGCACTTTATTTACCATCGTAAAAGGAACTTCATCCCGTCGATCGATAACCTCGAACAGGTGGAAAGCATCATCCGTAGCGATCACATCGCTGAATTCACCGGGTTTCAGTGAATATACCGCCTTGCAGTCCTTGTCGCTGAGTCTGTATATTCGTTGGAGTTCCTCCTGGCGCAGCAATCCGATAATACCTTCGTTGGCCTTGTCGGGACTTTCCGAATATTCAGCTACCAGCGCCTGAAACGAAGCGCCTTTCTCCAGCTTGCCGGGGATTTTTTCCGCACTGCCGGCATCCGTCGTCTGGATGTGGCGCAGCTCCATGATGCTGTCTTTGGGAATAATCTCCCATAACAGGATCCGGCCAACCGTGGTTTCTTCTTTTTTTCCGTTTACCCGCACCGTTATCCGCTCGTGTAGATCAACCATTTTGGCGTCGTAGGCGGACCTTACTTCGTCGGGGCTGGCGAACGGTTTAATGTCGCCTTTCATTCCCGAAGCCTCTCGGGTCATATAATAAATCCCCAGTACGATATCCTGGGTCGGCACAATAATGGGGCTTCCATTGGCAGGCGAAAGAATATTGTTACTGGAAAGCATCAATACCCGTGCTTCGATCTGGGATTCCACAGACAATGGAATATGCACGGCCATTTGGTCGCCATCAAAGTCGGCATTAAAAGCGGTACATACCAGCGGGTGAAGCTGGAGGGCCTTGCCCTCTACCAGAATGGGCTCAAATGCCTGAACACCGAGGCGGTGAAGCGTCGGTGCCCGGTTGAGCATGATGGGATATTCCTTTACGACTTCATCGAGGGTGTCCCACACCTCCGGCACAGCATTTTCGACCATATTCTTTGCGCTTTTTACCGTTGAAACATGACCTTTTTGTTCAAGCCGGTAATAGACAAATGGTTTGAACAACTCAAGGGCCATTTTTTTGGGCAAACCGCACTGGTGCAGCCTCAAGTCCGGCCCGATGGTGATAACGGTTCTTCCGGAGTAGTCAACCCGTTTCCCCAAAAGGTTCTGGCGAAACCGCCCCTGTTTTCCTTTGAGCGTGTCACTCAGGGATTTCAGCGGCCTTTTGTTTGTTCCGGTAATGACTCGCCCGTGCCGTCCATTGTCGAAAAGGACATCAACGGACTCCTGCAGCATGCGCTTCTCGTTGCGCACGATGATATCGGGAGCATTCAGGTCCATCAGGCGCTTCAATCGATTGTTGCGGTTGATCACCCGGCGATAGAGATCATTCAGATCTGAAGTTGCGAACCGTCCTCCTTCCAGTGGAACCAAGGGGCGGAGATCGGGCGGCAATACCGGGATAACATCCATAATCATGTTTTGGGGGTCAATTCCGGACCGGCGGAAAGCGTCGATAATTTTCAACCGCTTGGCAAACTTTTTGCGTTTGGCTTCAGAGCCGGTTGTCTGGATGTCCACCCGTAGCTGGGCGTAGACTTCATCAAGATTGATTTCTTGCAGCAGGGTTTTGACGGCTTCGGCACCAATGCCCGCCACAAAGTTATCTATACCGTAAAGTTCAATGGCTTCCCGGTACTTGGCATCGGAAAGCAGCTGATACTTGGTTAAGCCTGTATCTTTAGGATCGACAACGATGTAGCTGTCGAAATAAAGTACCTTCTCCATGTTTTTGAGGGTCATATCGAGAAGGTTTCCGATTTTGCTCGGAAGGCTTTTCAAAAACCAGATATGTGAACAGGGCGTTGCCAGTTCGATATGGGCCATGCGCTCACGACGTACCTTCGACTGGATAACCTCGACACCGCATTTTTCACAGATCACGCCCCTGTGCTTCATGCGTTTGTACTTGCCGCAGTTGCATTCATAGTCTTTGGTAGGGCCGAATATCTTTGCACAAAAAAGGCCGTCACGCTCCGGTTTAAACGTCCTGTAGTTTATCGTCTCGGGCTTTTTAATCTCTCCGTGAGACCATTCGCGGATCTGTTCGGAAGAAGCCAGCGCGATACGCACACCGGTGTAAAGTTTCGGATCTTTCGGTTTTGCAAAGAAATCGTATAAAGTTTCCATATATCAGTTCCCTATCGGATGTATCCGCCGACGCGGAAGGATTACTGGTATTAAATCTTGTCTTCCAGCAGGGTGACTTCAAGACCGAGGCTTTGAAGTTCCTTGGTAAGTACCTTGAAGGATTCCGGTATACCGGGTTCGAGTACGTTTTGCCCCTTGACGATCTTTTCGTACATCCTTGTCCGCCCGGCCATATCATCGGATTTGACCGTGAGAAATTCCTGAAGGGCATGACCCGCTCCGTATGCTTCCATGGCCCACACCTCCATTTCTCCAAGACGCTGTCCGCCGAATTGGGCTTTACCACCCAAGGGCTGTTGGGTAACCAGCGAATACGGGCCAATGGAACGGGCGTGCAACTTGTCGTCTACCAAGTGGTGGAGTTTGAGCATGTACATGGCGCCGACACTTATCTTTTCGCGGAATGACTCTCCCGTCCGGCCGTCGTACAATGTCATCTGGGCTGTTCTCGGCATCCCTGCCTCTTCCAGCAGCGCTTTGATTTCGCTCTCTTTGGCCCCGTCAAAAACCGGTGTGGCCATGTGTACACCTTCCTTGTAATTGTCTGCCAGTTCAAATATCTCCTCATCACTCATTTTCTTGATCTGCTTCTTGTTTTCGGGCTCGGAGAAAATCCGCAGCAGTTTCTTTTTTATTTCCTTGGCGTTGTTTTCCTCGATCAATCGGACCAGTTGCTCGCCCAGACCTTTGGCTGCCAGGCCGAGATGGATTTCGAGGATCTGTCCCACATTCATTCGGGAAGGTACACCCAACGGATTAAGCACCATGTCTACAGAAGTCCCGTCTTCAAAATAAGGCATGTCTTCCTGCGGCAGAATTCTGGAAACGACCCCCTTATTTCCATGACGGCCAGCCATCTTGTCCCCAACAGAAAGTTTCCGTTTCATGGCCACATAAATTTTCACCATTTTGATGACCCCGGGGGGAAGGTCGTCCCCCTTTTCATACCGGCTCACCTTGTTCTCAAAATCAAGGCGGCACTGATTACTATGATTCCGGTAGGTCGCCAGGATTTCATGCAGCCTCTCGGTAGCTTTGGGGTCTTTTAATACCAGGTTTTCAATATCCCGCAGGGCAATGCCATCCAGCATGTTCGCGGTCAGCTTGGCACCTTTGGCGAGGAGCATCTTTTTGCCTTTCTTCAAGGCCGTCTCGCAAACTTCGCCGTCCAGGGTTTTTTGTATCCTTTCCAAGGAAATAGCAGCGACAACCGCCAATTCGTCATCGCGACCCTTTTCAAACGAACCGATTTCCCCGTCTTCGATGGTGCGCGACCGGTCGTCTTTTTCGATGCCCCGCCGTGAATAAACCTTGGCGTCAATAACGGTGCCTTCCACGCCGGGGGGAACCCGCAGGGATGTGTCTTTGACCTCTCCAGCTTTTTCACCAAAAATAGCCCGCAGCAGTTTTTCCTCCGGGGACAACTGAGTCTCTCCCTTGGGAGTGATTTTACCAGCGAGGATATCCCCGGGTCCCACTTCGGCACCCAGACAGATAATACCGCTCTCGTCAAGATTTCGGAGAGCTTCCTCACCCACATTGGGAATGTCACGGGTGATTTCTTCTTTACCCAGTTTGGTATCCCGGGCGATCACCTCGAATTCCTCGATATGCACGGATGTATAGACGCCGTCACGCACCAGGCGTTCACTCACCAGGATGGAGTCTTCAAAATTGTATCCGCCCCAGGGCATGAACGCCACGGTAATGTTCTTGCCGAGAGCGAGCTCGCCCTTTTCCGTGGCCGGGCCATCGGCAATGACTTCTCCGGCTTTGACATGCTGGCCTTTTGCAACGATGGGCCGATGGTTGAAGCAGGTGCTCTGGTTGGATCTTGAAAATTTCTTCAAACGAAAATTTCAACCGGATGATGCGGCTTCGGGTTGAGTGACCGTTCGTTGCCTGTGTACTCTTTCCCCTCGATATCTTCATATTTCAGAAGAATCCGGGATGCATCGACATCGACCACAACACCATCCCGCGGTGCGACTATTGTTACACCGGAATCCCGGGCCACGACGCCCTCAATACCGGTACCCACCAGCGGCGCTTTGCTCTGCAATAGCGGTACCGCCTGACGCTGCATGTTGGACCCCATCAAAGCCCGGTTGGCATCGTCATTTTCCAGAAATGGAATCAGCGAAGCGGAAACACTTACCAGTTGGTTTGGTGAAATGTCCATCAACTCGATATCTTCCCGCGGACACATCATAAACTCACCGGACACACGCGAAGTAACCATGGGGTTCACATAACTACGCTTTTCATTAAGGAGTGCATTTGCCTGGGCAATGGGATACGCTTTTTCCTCAAATGCGCTCAGAAAACGAACGTCATCGGAGACGGTAGCGCCAGAGACCTTATTATATGGCGTCTCGATAAACCCATAGTCATTTACCCGCGCATAGGTACTCAACGATACGATTAGCCCGATATTCGGTCCTTCCGGGGTCTCAATGGGACAGATCCGACCGTAATGGGAAGGATGCACGTCCCGGACTTCAAAGCCGGCCCGTTCGCGGGTAAGCCCGCCCGGTCCCAATGCACTGAGCCTGCGCTTGTGAGTGGTTTCCGACAGCGGATTGGTCTGGTCCATAAACTGGGATAACTGGCTGGTGCCGAAAAATTCCTTCACCACCGCGGAGACCGGTTTGGGATTGATCAGATCGTGAGGCATCAGGGCATCTACTTCCTGAAGGCTCATTCGTTCCTTGATGGCTCTTTCCATGCGCACCAACCCGATGCGGTACTGATTTTCCAGAAGCTCGCCCACGGCACGGACCCTGCGGTTGCCGAGGTGATCAATATCATCAATAACGCCTTGGGTATCTTTTAATTCCACCAGGGTTTTGGCCGTCAGTAAAACGTCTTCTTTCCGCAGGGTTCGTAAATCAATCGAGGAATCGATCCCCAGGCGTTGATTGATTTTCAAGCGCCCCACACCGGAAAGGTCGTAGTAGGCCGATTTAAAGAAAAGATGGTCAATGAAATCCTGGGCCACTTCCGGAGTAGCCGGGTTTCCCGGGCGAAGCCTCCGGTATATTTCTATCAGGGCCTCTTCCTTGTTCTCCACCTTATCCAGGGCAAGCGTTTTGCGAATTGATTCGCTGGTTGTGACGCCGTCGATAAACAGCAGGTGGAATTCCTTTACCCCTGCATTTTTCAGGGTTTCCACGGTATCTTCATCGACCACTTCGTTGGCCTTGAATAATATTTCACCGCTCTCCGGGTTTATCACCCTGAAAGCAAAGGCTTTATCGATGATGGTCTCCTTCTCGACGGGAATCTCTTTAAAACCGGTATCTACCATTCGTTTCAAGGCGCGTTTGGTGAATATGCGGCCCTTCTTGACGATTACTTCTTTGGATTCCGGGTCCTTCACATCGCTCCCGGAACGCTGCCCCAGGAGCAATTCGGGGTGGAAATCCCTGACCATTGACCCGTTTTTCAAAAATGTGTATTTTTCGGTTTTGTAGAAATACTGCAGCAAATCGCCCGTCGTGTAACCAAAAGCCTTAAACAGAAGGGTTACGGGGAATTTACGCCGCCTGTCTATGCGGATATGCACGATATCTTTGGGGTCGACTTCCATGTCAATCCAGGAGCCCCGCACCGGAATAATCCGGGATGTATAAATCACTTTGCCGCTAGAGTGGGTTTTGCCCTTATCATGGTCAAAAAAGACCCCCGAAGACCGGTGCAGCTGACTGACCACCACCCGTTCGGTTCCGTTTATAATAAAGGTCCCCTTGTCTGTCATCAGGGGGATGGTACCGAAGTAGATTTCCTGCTCCTTGATATCCCGGATTGAGGATATACCGGTTTCCTTGTCGAGGTCGTAAACCACCAGACGGACCGTAATCCGCACCGGTATCTCATACGTCATGCCGCGGTGGATACATTCTTCAACGCCATGTTTCACTTCTGCAAAGCGGTATGAAACGAACTCCAGAGAAGCGGTTCCCGTAAAATCCTTGATGGGAAAAACGGACTGGAATACTGCCTGCAAACCGATATCTCTTCGCTTTTCGGGAGAAATATCTTTCTGTAAAAACCGTTTGAAAGAATCCCGCTGGACCCCGATAAGATCCGGGATTTCGACGGTCTTGCTTATTTTACCGAAATTCTTCCTTATACGCTTACCTACCAAAGGCATATCGGACATGGTATCTCCATCTGTGTGTTCAATATTCAGAATTCAGAATCCAGGCATGGGAATAGCCCCATGCCTGGATCTTAATAATAAATTAATTTTACTGCAATTTACTTCAAACTCACCTGGGCGCCAGCCGCCTCGAGCTGTTCCTTGAGTTTCTCGGCTTCTTCTTTGGGGACGCCCTCTTTCACGACCTTGGGTGATTCGTCAACAAGCGCTTTGGCATCTTTCAGGCCAAGGCCGGTAATCGCCCGTACTTCTTTGATTACCTGGATTTTCTTATCTCCGGGAGCTTCCAGCATAACATCGAATTCGGTCTGCTCTTCAACATCTCCGGCACCTGCGCCGGCCGCCGGACCGGCAGCCATCATAGCCACAGGAGCTGCGGCAGAAACGCCGAATTTCTCTTCCATCTCCTTCACCAGCTCGGAGAGTTCCAGAACAGACATATTGGAAATAAACTCGATTACATCGTCTTTGGTAACAGTTGCCATTATATTTATCCTCCAGATAAAGACTGCATCCGAACATCCGGGTTTTTCACAGACGACAGGTCCGTTTTTCCCGAACGGTCAGATAGCATGAATTTGATAATTTTACATTTGTAAGTTTCAGTGTTCGTTAGATCTTGGATACCGACCTGAACCGATCAGGCCGCTTCTTCTTTTTGATCCTTAATTGCCAGTAACAGGTTTAGGAACTTCTGCGGGATCGCGTTGAGTGTTCTCACAAAACCGGTAGGTACGGCATTCATCGTCGATAATACCTGCGCGAGAAGCACTTCACGGGAAGGAAGATCAGCCAGCGCTTTGATCGCACTAAAATCAATCACTCTGCCGCCCATCACGCCGATCCTGATTCCGAGTTTCGCATTTTCCTTGGCAAACTCGGTCAGAACTTTGGCGGGGGCAACGGGATTGTCATAGCTC
Source organism: uncultured Desulfobacterales bacterium (assembly GCA_964557055.1). GTDB lineage: Bacteria > Desulfobacterota > Desulfobacteria > Desulfobacterales > CAZKYZ01 > CAZKYZ01. The sequence continues at coordinate 2,875 of CAZKYZ010000040.1, read as the reverse complement.
ATTGCAACAGCACTCGGACCCTTGAAATGGTCTTTGATCAGGTCGACGTTGGTTTCTTTGGCCGCCCTGATCAGCAACGTGTTTTTAACGACCTTGTACTCAACATCCGCGTCACGCAACTTGCGACGCAGGGAGTTGATGGCCGTAACATCCAGGCCTTTGTAATCCGTTACAATGACAACTGCTGATTTGGAGAATTTTTCCTTCAACTCTAGGGCAATTCTCTTTTTTTCGTCTATATTCACGGTACGTTCACACCTCCTTTCCAATCACTTAAAACCGGAGGCAATTACTGATATCGAAATTTTCCTGTCGGACTTCCGGGAACATGTCGCTATCAGAAAATATTCTATCACATAATTGTCTCGGTAGGCCGGCAGCGCCGATTAAACACAAATGTGAACCTACGGTCTTTGACATGATTTTATTATATACAACCGGGTCCACTCCGGACCCAAACGATATCGGTAGTATAACTGCCGCACTCCGCTGGAGGCGGCTGTCCATGTTCGCCACCGGATCGATCGATTATTTTTCCATGGCCCGAATGCTAGTGGCATCCACCTTTATGCCTGGTCCCATGGTCGTCGAAACACCGATGCTCTTCAGATAGGTGCCCTTACTGGACGATGGTTTAATTTTAATGATCGTTTCCAGAAAAGCGACAATGTTCTGCACAATTTTCTCAACACCAAAGGATACTTTGCCCATCGGTGCGTGAACGATACCGGCTTTTTCGACCCGGAAGTCAATCTTTCCGGCTTTCAGCTCATTGATGGCCTTTTCCAGCTCAAATGTCACGGTGCCCGTCTTGGCGTTGGGCATCAGTCCCCGCGGACCGAGCAGTCGGCCGATTTTTCCGACAGTGCCCATCATATCCGGCGTGGCCACAGCTTTGTCGAAACCGAACCAGCCTCCCTGGATTTTCTCAATTAGGTCATCGTTCCCGACAAAGTCCGCGCCGGCTTGCTGTGCTTCCGTTTCCTTCTCGCCTTTTGCAAACACGAGCACTTTGACATCTTTTCCAAGGCCGTTGGGAAGGACTACAGTACCCCTTACCATTTGATCTGCATGTCTGGGATCGACACCAAGGCGCACCGCCACATCAACGGTTTCATCGAATTTCACATACACCGCATTGAGTGCCGCCTGCACAGCGTCTCCCAGGCTGTGCCGCACACTGGTATCTACCTTCTTCGCAGACTCTATAAATTTTTTTCCCCGCTTTGGCATCTTCTGTTTTCACTCCTTACCTGATAAGCTCCTGACCTTACCGAATCCACAGGTTGCCCCGTGATTCCAGTTCCGGTAAGCCGGTCTCATTTACTGTGTAACCTCGATTCCCATGCTTCTGGCAGTGCCTTCTATAATCCGGCAGGCACCTTCCAGATTGACCGCATTCAAATCGACCATTTTAATAGTAGCGATCTCCTCAACCTGTTTGCGCGTAACAGAGCCTACCCGATCCCTTTTGGGGTCGGCGGCACCTTTGGCGATCTGAGCCGCCTTCTTCAGCAGAATGGAGGCGGGCGGTGTTTTGGTGATAAAGGAAAACGTCCGGTCCTGGAATACTGTAATAACAACCGGGATAATCATCCCTTCTTCTCCTGCAGTTCTAGCGTTGAATGCTTTGCAGAAATCCATGATGTTCACGCCGTGCTGTCCGAGGGCAGGACCGATCGGAGGAGATGGATTAGCCTTCCCGGCGGGGACCTGCAGTTTAATTAAAGCCATTACTTTTTTTGCCATTTTTCTTGCTCCCAAGAAATCTTCTATCGAATTGCCGCAGCCATGGTGCTTCTATTCGACGGTTAATAGTCGTTACATTCTATAGCTTCGCTACCTGTACAAATTCAAGTTCCACCGGGGTCGAACGGCCGAAAATACTGACCAGCACCCGGATCTTGCCCTTCTCCGGGTTTACCTCTTCTACAGTGCCGTTAAAATTATTGAACGGCCCGTCGATAACCCGAATTTCGTCGCCGGTCTCAAAATAGTACTTGGGCTTGGGCTTCAATTTCCCGACTTCCATCCGGTTGAGAATCTGATCTACTTCTGCATCCGATATGGGGGTCGGTTTCTCGCGTCCGCCCAGAAAACCGGTCACTTTGGCGGTATTGTTCACCGTGTGCCAGGTATCGTCGTTCAATTCCATCCGCACCAAAATATAGCCGGGGTAAAATTTCCGGTTCGACGTCCGCCGCTTTCCTTTTACAAGTTCGACGACCTGTTCTGTGGGTACCAGTATCTCGCCAAACATTTCGGACTGTCCGGAATTGCCGATTCTTTCTTCAAGTGCAGCCTTTACCTTGTTTTCATACCCGGAATAGACGTGCACGATATACCAATTAAGAGCCACCTGTTTCCTCTCCTTATTTTAGGATAAAACGAAGCAGGTTCGACAGACCAAAGTCAACCAGTCCCAGATACAGTGCACAGATGATCACCAAAATGATGACGACCAGCGTGGAACCCATCGTCTGTTTCCGTGAAGGCCAGGTCACCTTCTTCAGTTCAACCTTCACTTCCCTTAGAAATTGCAGGGACTTATCCAGAAAGTTTTTCTTACGCTTTCCGGCGGCTGCTTTTGGAGCCGGGGCAGATATATTCTTTTTCGGAGCCGGTAATGAACCTTCTTTTACCGATGAAACTACCTGCAAAGAGGTATCCGTTCCGTCTTCCGTAACCCCGGCGTTCGCCTTTTTTTTAACTGTTGTTTTTTTTCGCTGTAACCGTGCCATTATACTCCCAAAAAAGAGAAAAGTTCAGAGTCTGTTTTTATCGGCTATCTGCTGCCCCTGAGCTTCACCTTTGTGATGCTTTGGCAGGCCAGGAGGGATTCGAACCCCCAACACCCGGATTTGGAGTCCGACGC
>CAZKYZ010000039.1:1453-15080 GCA_964557055.1 uncultured Desulfobacterales bacterium | reverse complement strand
GCTTCTGCCATGCGTCGGATATCGGCTTCGGAGTGCAGGGTGTCCGTTGGGGCAAAGGCAATGGCCACGGGAGCCCGGATAGTTTCCATGGACGGCCAGACCTGGTATTTCATGTTGATGGCCGACAGGGCCGACAGCTTGATGCGCAGCGGATGGGCGATTTTCAGGGTATCATCGTAGCGCTTCATCTGCTCCGGTTCCTTGCGGACGTCCACCCGGAAATGGCGCAGGTACCAGAGGACGAAGTGTTTTAGAATATGGTAAGAATCAGACGGCAGCCAGGCGATGCCGCGGATATACCAGGGTGCTTTGAATTCGCTGTTGGGGCCCACCAGGAATGCGCCCTGGGCCCGCAGGCGGTCATTTTTGAGGGCTTCCAGTAATGCCGTGGCTCCCAGAGAGCTTCCTATCACGATGAAAGAATTGTCGCAAAAACGATAATGACGACATACCTCAACCAGGTCCGCTGCCATCCTTGGAATGCTGAAATCACTGGGTTTCAGATTTTTTTTTTCGATACGGGCGGATAATTTTTCACGGGTTTCGATGTAGTAGACTGGCCGGTTGCGTGTAAGGACTTTCAGAAGATCCTGCCAGCCGGAGACTGCCGAAACCCATCCAGCGGCAAAAATAATGGGCGGGTGCAGGGCTTTTGGGGGTATCCATTTGCGTACTTTCAGATCTACACCGTCTTCAACAGAAACAAACTCTTCCGTAAACACCGATCCGGTGGAGGAAAAAAAATTTTCCATGACGGCTACGCTCCCCTGAGTACATCAATCATGCTGAACACCATTCCTTTCGCGCCGCTTTCAATTTTTGCAGCCAGGTATTCAACGGCGTTCAGGGTGCCGTCCACGTAAATATCCCGGCCGTTGATATTGTGGGTGAAGGAAAAAAGGGACGTTTTGTCCGGAGATTCAAAGGTGTACGTGTGCCAGCCGTGGCCCGGCAGGTATTTTTCCGGAATTCCCCAGATTTCGCGTTGAACAGCCGGATCCCGTTCCATCTGGATATCGCCTTCCCCAAAATCGATACCGAGTTTACCGAACGTTCCCACGATGGCCTTTGCCGTTCCGCTGGTGTCCGCTTTTCCGGTCTGGTGGCTCTCTTGGACGGTGGCACTGTAGCCGCTGAACAGACCGGGAAAGGTTTCGGCGGCAAATTCCATCATGGCCTGAAATCCCACGACCTGTTTGGCCATATTGGGCGCTATCACCGCCGCGATGGCGGATTCTTCGACTTTCTGCTGTAGCTGTTTGCGATCCCCTCCGGTGGTGCCCATCACAAAGGGCAGGCTGTTTCGGCAGTAAAAATCCGCATTGGCGTTGACGGCTGACGGGTGGGTAAAATCAAGGCAGATAAACGGACCGTTTTTGGCGATGATCCGGTCTATTTTGCGGTCACGCACATCCGGCCGGATCAATTCCAGGGCGAACCCGTCCACAACGAAGTTCTGGTTCTCTATTTCAGGGCCGGTGAGGGAAAACGGCAGCAGGTCAAAACGGCCTCCGGATTGGACATGGCCAACAAGGAGTGCCGCCACGTTTCCGGGCAGTCCATTGATCATAATTTTGATGGGGTGCATGGGGTACCTCCATGATATCGGTTGCGGGCATCTGCCTGTCGGCATTTTTAGCACAGTGCAAAGGGCCTGTAAATATGAATGCAGGCGTTACCGCAGGAGACGGGAGACAAGATCCCGCAGACGCGGAAATTTTTCCGGCGGCAGATGGTCGAGAATCTGATTCAGGCTACGCAGGGCTGCAGGAATATACTGCCGGAAAAATGTTTTCCCGCGAACGTTGGCAAGGAATCCGAAAGCGCCCAGAACCTGCAGCCCCCGGGACAGGGCGCAGTAGCGATAGCCGTGAATCAGCCGTTGGCTGTCTTCCGGAAGGCAGGCGGCTGCATACGCCAGCATTTCTTCTCGGAATGCATTGGGCAGCTCGGTGTAGGGATCATTGAGCAGGGCGGCCAGGTCGTACTGCAGCGGTCCGCAGCGGGCGCCCTGATAGTCGATCACAAAAAGAAAATCGTTGACCACCATGATGTTACGGGATTGGAAGTCGCGGTGCATCAGCCCCTGGATCGAAAACGCGATGGCGGCATCTGCCAGATGTTCAAATTCCACGGTGTAATCGGCAAACCGGACCGGCAGTTTCGAAAAGGCCTGAACGTAAGCTTCCAAAAAATAACGGCACTCTTTTTCCACGATCAGCTCATGGTCATACGAGGCTGTCTGCCACGCCCAGGCGGGATCAAACCCCCTTATTCCCGCTTGGGAGAAATGGATAAGGATGTCCACGGCCTGACGGTACAACCGGAAGCGTTTGGAGAGGTCGGTCGTTTCATTGACGACCGACTGGAGGTGCGTGTTCCCCAGGTCCTGCATGACGACAATCCCTGAAAACCGGTCGTATGCGTAGATCTCCGGTACCGGTACCCGTTTTGCGTGGAGGTGGCGGCCGATGTCCACGAAAGCATCGATTTCTGCCGGGCCGTGGCCTGTCCGCAGGCCGTGTTCCGCGACAATGACATGAGCGTTGTCTGTTCCGATCCGGGACCATCTTCGGTCGGAGCCGTCTCCGGCGAGGGCGGTGCGCCGCAGCGCCTGCCCTTTCGGCGGAGGCATCGCCTGTTTGCCGAGAGCGCATCCGGCCATCAGGTGGCGCCCGGCCGCCAGATAGCGTTGGGGGGTGCCGATATCGTTCCAGTAGTGACCGGCGACAACATGGCCGGCGATGCCGTGCCCTGCTGACAGCATGGCCCGGAACGCATCGACACTGCTGGAGTAAGTATCCGCAGGGATAAAGTCCAGGATCAAAGGGTCGAGGACCTGGATGCCGGTGAACGCCAGGATTCGATCCGCCGGCGTCCGCAAATCGGCGGGCCCGGATGGTGTTGGGTCGAAAGATTTTACCAGATCGTCCGGGCCCGTCCGGACCGTATTGAATTCCGGGCAGTCGTGCAGAACGAGGGTGGCCGGATGGGAATGGGAGCGGTGGCAGGCGATCACGCTGTTCAGATCGATATCGAAGACGATATCCCCATTCACGACGAAAAACGGCTCGGCATCCCAGAAATCGGCCAGATTGGCGATGGCGCCGCCGGTTCCCAGAATGACGGGTTCATAGCGGGTAAACACCCGCGCGGGGTATTGTCCTTTCTTGAGGAATTTTTCGATTTGGCCGGAGAGGTGGTGCGTGTTTACGGCGATCTCCCGGCAGCCGGCGGATGCCAGCTTGTGGATGACCGATGCCAGCACCGCTTCGTTATTGATGGTAAACAGCGGCTTGGGTTTTTTTAGGGTATAGGGTCGCAGCCGCGTTCCCAGTCCGGCAGCCAGGATCAGTGCTTTCATTCTTTCAACAGGTTCAGATAAAGCTGCAAAAAAGCCTCACAATCACTGAGGATATTCTGCCCGTCACCGTCCTGTGCGCCGATGGAACGGAAGTAATCGACAGCGTTGATATAATTAATTTTGGAAAGGGATTCCTTCTGTTCGATTTCTTCCTGGCGGTACATTTTATTGCCCAGTGACTGAATTCTGCGAATCCTTTCCTTGGCGTCTTTGGGTGCTTGGGTCAGGGACTTGAAATATTGCAGCACCACCCAGTAGGATTCGCAATAGGGTTGCACAAAGGCGGCGTACCGCTTCAGCTTTCGGAAACCCGCCGATGTGAGGTTGTAGGTGTCCGGAAGCGTGGCGTGGGGTATGATGATGGCCTCATTGATCAATGTCTTAATGGTCTTGCGCATTTGCTTTTCCGGAGACTGGTCCCGGTCGCAGGAGAATTCGTTGCTGAAAAATTCCTGCAGCCGGCAAAAACCGGGAAGCAGATCCGGAGCGGTGAACTGGAAGGCGTCTTTCTCCAGGATGGCTAATGCCATAAAGGCCGCCGGGGTAAAGAAAGATATGGCGTTGTTTTTATAATATTGCAAAATCGGCCGTTTGTTTTCATTGACCTGATAAACGGTTTTATTGTCTTCGTTATCACCGGTAGCGATCTTTTCAATAAATTTCCGGCTCAAGTAGGAGTCGATCACCTGTTCCACGGCACCGACGGGATCGAGGACCAGCGTGTCCGCCAGCTGGGTTTTCTGGGCCATCAGGTGATGCAGGTACATATCGATCTGCTCTAAAATATGGTCGTGCCCGATCCGTTTTCTGCTGGAATTCAAAATAGCGCTGGCAACCAGCGCATGCGGCGTAACCACTGTAATTCGGTCGATTGCGCTCAGGGCTCTCTGGCCCACTTCCGTGATGATTCTGTTGATGTCCTGCCGGGTGATACGATCGGGTTTGATCTTCTCCCGCTGCATGATCGCCCGCAGGGACATGGGCTGATCAAAATTGATGTAGATTTTTCCAAATCTTTTTTTCAGGACCTTGCGGGCATGGATCATCTGTTTCAGACTTTCCGGTTCTTTCTTGCCGCCTTCCAGCTCGTGCAGATAGGCATTCTCTTCCGGCACCCGGTCGTATCCGATATAAATTGGTATGAAAATCAAATCTTTACATGCACCGTTCAGATAGGCATCCATGAGAATCTGTAAAAAACCGAGCTTCGGCCGCAGCAGCTTTCCGGTCCGGCTTCTGCCGCCCTCAATAAATACCTCAATATTGAAACCTTCCGACAGGAGCTTGCTCACATATTCGGAAAAGACGGTTGCATACAGTCGGGCGCCCTTGAAAGTCCGCCGCATGAAAAATGCCCCGGAATTGCGAAAGAGGGGGCCCATCGGCCAGAAAGAAAGATTCTTTCCGGCGACAATGTGGGGGCAGGGCATGTTGCTGTGAAACATGATGTAGGAAATCATGAGGTAGTCGATGTGGCTTTTGTGGCAGGGCAGCAGAATTACGGGTGCCCGCTTGGACATGTTTTTTACGCGGGCCACACCTTCTTCGTTGACGTTGATTCCTTCGAAGATGGTATCGACGATCCATCTCAATATAACGGCTAATATACGAATGACGAACAGGCTGTATTTTGCCGCGATCTCTTCCAGATATGCATCCGATTTTCTGCGGACCTGGTGAATGGGCATGTTTTGGGTGGTTGCATATTCTTCCATAAACGCCTTCATACGATCACCGGTGAGGATGCTTTCTTTCAATTCCGTTCTCGTTTTTAAAACCGGGCCGGTGATGCTTTGGCGATGACGGTTAAATTGAAGCAGCAGATCCCGCCGCAGTGCCAGCGCCAGGTGTGCCGTTGGGCGTCCCGTGTTCTCCGGACGGTCAATATACTCATTCAGGTAAACCGGTTCGGAGATCTCGACGAAAGCCTTGTCCGGATTGCGAAACAGTATCGCCCAGCGTCTGAGAAGGCCTGGCCGCGCCAGGGATCCAAAAAAAATGTCGATCATGGACGGGGCCGATCGCGGCGGTTTGTTGGAAAAAAACATCAGCTGCGGAACCAGAATGACGGGGCGCTGCGTTGACTGCTGCAGTTCGATAAGGAAAACGATGGGGTCTTTTTTACGCTTTACAAAACGTTTGTAGAATCCCTTTTCGTCCACCAGGGATAGAAAGGCTGATTTGCCGCTGAGCAATTCATTCCCAAGATAGCCGGTCTGATAAGGGTCGAGTCGTTTCCGGGTGCCTAAGGCGTGCAGGGTATGGCTCAGGAGTATTCTGAAAATCCGGGTAACCGGCTGCAGCAGGAAAACCTTGTAGTCGAATCCGATAACCGGATAATAAACCTGATTTTTTTTCCGACGGGTATAATAGAACAGGTATTCGAAATAGCTTTTGTATTTGGATGTGTATACGACAATCGCTTCTGCAGGCAGGCTTTTAAGATAACGAACCTGGTTTGAACTGTCCTTGATACCGGAATAGAATCGGTTCATCACGAGGGAGGGGAAAAAGCCCATTTTGCCGGGCAGATAACAACTGAAATGGTGTCGGGTTCCACCCAGGAGCCGATCAATGATCGTACTTACCGTTCGGAGCGTTCGGCGTTTGGATTTTTCGGATTTGGGCATCATTTTTTCCGCAATTGGAGAAGCTACCGCATTTTTTGCTAAAAATTCAAACTACCAAAATAGCGCCCGCTTGGCAATCGCATTGTTATCCCGAAAACTCCGGTAGATCCCATTTCCGGGGCAGTCCAACGGTGAGCCGGGAAATGCCGCCGAAAAAAAAATATACTTGCGTTGGCCAGCGTGTTATGGTAGCGTTTTTAAATCTGCGAAATGGGAGCTGGCAGGTACGCCTGTTGGTTTTTAACATATAGATATTGCAGTGAAAAATGTAATTTAGCCGGCTGGACTCCACGGATGGGGCAGGCATTGCCGATTCGACGGGAACCGCCACAGAAAAAAAATTGTTTAAAACTGATCGAAATAATTAAAAAAATTATAGTCAAAGGAGGGTGAGAGTTTATGAAAACATTAATTGGTGGAGCCGTGGCAGCTGTATTGGGACTTATCGGTATTTCGATCTGGTTCAGTGATTTTCTGATGATCATAGCCGGCACGCTTCCAATTATGCTCCTTCTCGGAGGTGGGTTGGCGATTTACCTTGGCTTTGATGAACTGAAAGATACCTGGAAGAAAGATGATACGGCTGATTTTTCCGACGAAAAAGAGGATGATGTCGATAAATATAAGAAAGAAATTGATGATCTGAAGCAGGAAATCGATACGTTGAAGGCCGACAACGCCTGATCCATCAGGGCAGCATACCAGACAACAAAATCAAAAAAAGGATTCCGGCTGAGGCCGGGGTCCTTTTTTTATTTCTGCTCCCTGCTCCTTGCCCATCGTTTTCGCAATTCGCAATTCCAAATTCGAAATTTCTTTTCTCCCTTCAGCCTATTTTTTCCCATTGTGACGCGTCGAACATCGCAGTGCGGACGAAAAAGGAGCCGCGGCTATCTGAGCGTTACCCGGAAAATGCCTTGCAGGGAATTGAAGTCGCTGTCAACTGTAGAGCAGAAACGGTTCACGCAGCTTACCGTACCGTTCGATTTCCACCTTCCAGGAAGCGACAGTATCGGCTATGGGGTCCCGGTTTTCAAGGTGCGTCCGTATGGCGGAATCGCCCAGGATAAGATCTACGGGCATTCGTTCGAATTCGTATTCGTAGGGCGGCATTTTCCACTGAAAATCACTGCGGTGGTTGGCAAAGATGGCGCCAAGCAGGGCCAGCGACAGGTTCAGCGCAGAAAATGAATGCGGATCCGTGACATGCAGCTGGAAACCGAAACAGCGTTCTCCGGCCCATTTGTTGGATGTTGGTTCAAAAACAATTTCCCGCAAAGCAGCGCCGCGAGAGGCTTCCGGATTGATGCCCGCGAGAATTTTTCGGGTGTTGAGATAGGGTGAACCGAATATTTCAAAAGGCAGGGCGGTTCCCCTTCCCTCGGAAACGTTGGTCCCTTCCCAGATCACCTGCCCGGGGTAGACCAGTGCAGCGGAGAATGTCGGCAGGTTCGGCGAAGGAATGACCCACGGGAGGCCGGTTTCCGGGAACAGCATGGATCGCCGCCAGCCTTGCATGGGGATAACATGGAGGCGGCATCCGATCCCAAAGGCGCGGTTAAACAGGAGCGCCAGTTCGCCGATGGTCAGGCCGTGCCGCATGGGTATGGGGTATCTGCCGACAAAAGAGGCCCACTCGGGTTTCAAACAGCCGCCTTCCACACAGCGGCCGCCAAGGGGGTTGGGCCTGTCCAGCACGATGATTTCTTTGCCGTATTCCCGGGCGGCTTCCATACAGTATGAAAGGGTGTAGACAAACGTGTATACACGCGTGCCGACATCCTGAAGGTCGACGATCAGAGCATCGATTTCATCCATCATCGCTTTTGTGGGTTTGCGGGTGTCGCCGTACAGGCTGTATACCGGTATGCCCAGGAGCCTGTCGCGGCCATGATCGGATTCGATCATGTTGTCCTGTTTTTCGGCAAAAAAACCATGCTGCGGTGAAAAGAGCGCCGTCAGCTGCCCCGGAAATCTTCGATCGATCCGTATCCGGGAGTGCACAAAACCGCTGTCTGTGGAAGCAGCATTGCAAAGCAGTCCCAGGCGCTTTTTTTCCAATGACAGCGGCGCTGCCTGAACCAGTTGCTCGATTCCTGTCTGTACACGATGCATCGTTGGATATCACCGGGAAGTAGTTATTTTCTGATGTATAGCATAACAATTCTTCGGGCAAAAGGGGTTTTGGAAAGCGTCGTGGAGATCGGTAAAATGCTTGACACTCTTTATATTTAAAACTACAAAGAAAGTTTGTTTCAAACATTTGCTTAGAACCCATCGGTTCACAGGCGGATGCGGATTGAAGGCGGCTGACCGTTTTCCGGAAAAGCCAGGAAGGGACAGGGTGGAAATCGAACTGGAAGGAATCGTTGTTATTGTCGGCAACTACGGCAGCGGAAAAACGGAGATTGCCATCAATCTGGCGGCAGACCGGCACCGGGCCGGCTGGGAGGTGCGGGTTGCCGATCTGGATCTGGTGAACCCGTATTTCAGAACCCGTGAAGCGTTGACGGCCATGATGCGTATGGGTATCGATCTGGTGCTTCCGGAAAAACAATATCTTGCGGCGGACCTGCCCATCCTTTCTCCGGCAGTGGCAGGATTGATCAAAAATCCGGCCCGGCTGACGATTCTGGATGTCGGCGGGAATGATGCCGGTGCCACTGTGCTGGCTGCCCTGGCGGATGCGTTTGGCGACAGGCAAATCCGGATGCTTCAGGTGATCAATCCCTTTCGGCCCTACACTGGAACCATCGACGGGTGTTTGAGAATTCGCTCGGAAATCGAAAATGCGTCCGGCCTGCTGGTAAACGGCATCGTCGCCAACCCCAACCTGATTGACGAAACCGAGGCTTTTCACATCGACGACGGGTACGATTTTGCGTGCAGGCTGTCTGAAAAAACCGGCCTGCCCCTGGAGTTTCTATCCGTTTCAGAAGATGTCTTTTCCGACGAAAGCGCGCAAAGATATATCTGCCCGGTACTGAAAATCAGACGCCAGCTGGTACCTCCCTGGAAACAGGCAGCCGGTCTGGGGCTGTGAAGGGCGTTAAAGTGTTAACTCGTGTCCGTCCACTAAATCGTGAATCAAGGAGTACAGGAAATGGCGTTCAAACACAGTATTGAAATCGACCGATGCAAAGGCTGCGGGCTTTGCGTTGCGGTCTGTCCTAAAAATGTTCTGGAACTGGCCGATAAAGTGAGTGCCAAAGGGTATTTTCCGGCCTACCAGGCGCGCCCTGAGGATTGCATTTTTTGCGCAATCTGCTGCACGATGTGTCCCGACGTGGCGATAACCATAACGGAAGCTGAACAGAACTGTGCCTGAGGCCGGTCACTGAACGGAGGAAAAATGGGCAAAGTATTGATGAAAGGTAATGAGGCCATCGGGGAGGCTGCCATACGGGCGGGCTGCCTGAATTATTTCGCATATCCAATCACCCCTCAATCCGAAGTGGCGGAATATCTGGCCCGCCGCATGTCGGAAGTGGGCGGTCTTTTCCTGCAGGGGGAAAGTGAAGTTGCCGTGGGCTACATGATTTTCGGGGCGGCTGCCTGCGGGGAACGGGTGTTTACCACCTCCTCGAGTCCGGGCGTAAGCTTGATGAGTGAGGCGATCAGTTATATTGCCAGTGCCCAGTGCCCGGCTGTGTTTGTCAACATCATGCGCGGCGGACCCGGGCTGGGCGGTATCCTGCCTTCTCAGGGGGACTACTTCCAGTCTGTAAAAGGAGGTGGCCACGGTGATTACCGCCTGCTGGTCATGGCGCCGGCCAGCGTCCAGGAAGCTGCTGAGATGGTGATGATGGCGTTTCCGCTGGCCGAAAAGTATCGCAACCCGGTGATGATACTGGGTGACGGGCTTATCGGCCAGATGATGGAACCTGTTGAATTTCCGGACCACCTCAAATCCGAACCCAGTGATAAAAACGGTTGGGCCACCAACGGGATGGACACCCGGGGGAGCGATAGCCGCAATCTGGTCAAAACACTTTTTCTGGACCCAACGGCCCTCAACGACCATAATCTTCTGTTGAAATCAAAATACGAGCGGATGAAAAAAGAAGAAATTCGATACGAAGCTTACAACACGGACGGTGACTATCAGGCTCTGATCGTGAGTTACGGTACCATGAGCCGGGTCTGCCGGACAGCCATCGACAACCTGAAAGCTCAGGGCGTCGACGTCGCTATGATCCGGCCTCAAACCCTTTTTCCGTTTCCGGAGAGTGCTATTTACGAAGCGGCCGGCAAGCAAAGCTGCAGGGTCGTGATGAGCATCGAAATGAGCATGGGGCAGATGATTGAAGACGTGCAGCGTTCGGTGCTGGGACAGCGGCCGGTGGAGTGGTACGGCAAATGCGGAGGAGAAGTCCCCACTCCTGAAGAAATCATGGATGTGACAAGAAAATTTATTCAAAAAGGATGACGGCATTGCCTGTCAACGGAACAAGGAGCACGATCGATGGGAAAGACATTTAGCAGACCGGAAGCCATGTCTGACGCGCATACGCACTACTGTCCCGGTTGTACCCACGGCATCATTCACCGCCTGGTTGCCGAAGTTATCGACGAACTCGGAATTCGTCGAAAAACCGTCGGTATTGCACCGGTGGGGTGTGCCGTCATGGCGTATAATTATTTTACATTCGATTTCCAGGAAGCCGCCCACGGACGGGCGCCGGCCATGGCAACCGGCATCAAGCGGGTGCGTCCCGATTTGATGGTGTTTACCTATCAGGGGGACGGAGACCTGGCCAGTATCGGAATGGGTGAAATCATACACGCCGCCAACCGGGGCGAAAAGTTTACGACCATTTTCGTGAATAATGCTGTCTATGGGATGACCGGCGGCCAGATGGCCCCGACCACCATGCCCGGCCAGCGTACGACGACGTCGCCCTTCGGCAGAAATGTCGCCGAAGTCGGCATGCCCATAAAAATGGCGGAACTGCTGGCGGCGCTTCAGACCCCGGCATATATCACACGCCAGACGGTGATTACCCCCAAATATATCAACCGTGCCAGAAAGGCCATTCGAAAGGCTTTTACCTATCAGATGGAAGGCAAGTGTTTCAGCTTTGTCGAGGTCGTCTCCACCTGTCCCACCAACTGGGGGATGACCCCCTCGGGCGCCATTGCGTGGACGGCTGACAATCTGCTAAAATACTATGAACTGGGTGATTATAAATTGCCGGAAGAAGATCGAGGAGGAGTCGATGCAAAGTGAAGTGATGTTTGCGGGGTTTGGCGGGCAGGGTATCCTGCTTAGCGCCAAGATACTCGCCCATGCCGCAATGGAACAAGGATCCGAGGTCGTCTGGATTCCTTCCTACGGGCCGGAAATGAGAGGTGGCACAGCTTATTGCACCGTTGTGATCAGTGACAAACCGATCGGTTCCCCCATTATCAAGAATCCTCTCCATCTCATCGCTATGAACCGGCCGTCACTGGAAAAATTCGCCCCGAAAGTCAGGCCCGCTGGCGTTATCCTGATCAACAGTACGCTCATCCCGGTCGGATCGGAGCGGACGGACGTGGATGAACTGCTGATTCCGGTCAACGATCTCGCCATTGAAGCCGGCAGCGTGCGGTCGGCCAACATTGTGGCCCTGGCGGCTTTTGTGGCCAGGAGCAACATCGTCGACATTGATATCCTGAGAGCTTGTGTCCGTAATGAATTTTCCAAAAAGGAAAAATTGATACCCGTCAACATGAAGGCCATGGATGCGGGGATCGCAGCGGCCACCGAAACCTGAAAAAGGTAATTGCCGGATTGACGTTTTCCGATGAACGACAAACTTGTTATCACCATTGACGGTCCGGCGGGGGCCGGTAAGACGACGGTCAGCAAAATGCTGGCGGATCGGTTGAATTACCGCTACGTGGATACCGGGGCGCTCTACCGGGGGGTTGCCTATGCCGTGCGGTCCAGGGGGGCGGACCCGGAGAATGACCATAGCTTCCGGGAACTTTTTCGATCCATCCGCCTGGAGTTCAGAAGATATGACGGGGAAACCCGTCTTTTTCTGGACGGAAAAGATATTTCTGACCAGATCCGAAGCCCTGAAATTACCATGCTGGCTTCCGCCATCTCGGCCCGCAAAATTGTCCGGGAGAACCTCCTGACGCTGCAGCGGGAACTGGGAAGTGAAAAGGCCGTTGTCTTCGAAGGACGCGACATGGGAACGGTGGTTTTTCCATCGGCCGATGTTAAGTTTTTTTTGGATGCCTCCCTTACCAAAAGGGCTTTGCGCCGTTTTCAGGAGATGGGGCCACAGGCGGGGCAAAGCCTGGAAATGGTGGAAAAAGACATGCGGATCCGTGACGGCAACGACGCCAGCCGGGCCCTTGCGCCCTTGAAAGTGGCGGATGATGCCGTCCACATCGATTCCAGCGACTTTACCGCGGAAGCGGTTGTGGAGGCCATGCTCGCAAAAATCCGGCCAAGAGCAGTAAAATAAAACATTGCATTTTGATTATGGAGCTGATAGATATTCCTGGTTATGCTGTGACCGTTTTGCGGCATAGCAAAAAAAATCGGCTAAGGGGGTATATTTTTTAATGGAAAAAGACGAAAAACAAAACAAAAACGAGCAAATGGAATCCAGCGACATGGAATCCGAAGGAAAAGAAAGAGAAACGGAGATGACAGCTGAACCGGAACAGACGGCATTGATGGAAGAAACCGAGGGAAACATGGAAGATCTCCTGGACATGTACGAAGAAAGCTTCAAGCGGTTCCAGGAAGGTGAGGTCGTTACCGGAAAGATTATTTCCGTTGATAAAGACCATGTGCTGGTGGATATCGGTTACAAATCAGAAGGCCAGATCCGTATTCATGAGTTCAGGGATGAAGAAGGCAACATCGATGCCCAGGTAGGCGACTCGGTTGAGGTCATGATCGAGTGGTGGGATGAAGATGAAGAGGTCGTTGTCATCTCAAAGGAAAAAGCGGAAAAGATTAAGGTCTGGGAAGACATCAAGAAAGCTTTCGAGGAAGATCGGACGGTTGAAGGCGTTATTGTGAATCGTGTAAAAGGCGGGTTTTCTGTGGATATCGGGGTTCAATCCTTCCTGCCGGGTTCGCAGGCGGATCTCAGGCCCATTCGCAACCTGGATGAGATGGTGGGTAAGACTTTTGAATTCAAGGTGCTGAAATATAATCGTAAACGAAGCAATATTGTTCTTTCGCGAAGGGCTCTGCTGGAAAAAGACCGGGAATCCAAACGGACGGCAACCCTGACTTCTATTTGCGAAGGCAAGGTCGTTGACGGCGTTGTCAAAAATATCACCGAATACGGTATTTTTGTCGATCTGGGCGGCGTGGACGGGCTGCTGCATATTACCGATATCAGCTGGGGTCGCGTAAAACACCCCTCGGAGCTTTTCACCATCGGTGATCAGATTACCGTCAAAATTTTGAGCCTCGACCTGGAAAAGGAAAGGGTTTCTTTGGGAATGAAGCAGCTTGCGGAGGATCCGTGGGTTTCCGCTGCCGAAAAGTACCCGGTGAAATCCAAGGTCGTCGGAAAGGTTGTCAGCCTGACCGATTATGGCGCTTTCGTGGAGTTGGAAGAGGGGATTGAAGGATTGATCCATGTTTCCGAAATGTCCTGGACGCGCAAGGTAC
>CAZKYZ010000039.1:0-1443 GCA_964557055.1 uncultured Desulfobacterales bacterium | reverse complement strand
TACGCCACCCCTCCAAGATTGTTTCCGTAAGTGACGAAGTGGAAGCTGTCGTTCTCGATATAAAACCGGAAAGCCGGAGAATTTCTCTCGGTATGAAACAGGTCGCTCCCAACCCGTGGGATGTGATCAGCGAAAACTATCCGGTGGGCACAACCATTGAGGGCAAGATCAAGAATATTACGGATTTCGGTCTGTTTATCGGGATCGATGAAGGGATTGACGGTCTGGTCCATATCTCCGATATTTCCTGGACCAAACGGATCAAACATCCTTCCGAAGTTTATAAGAAAGGTGACGTGATTCAGGCGATTGTTCTGGACATTGAAAAAGAAAACGAACGTTTTTCGCTGGGGATCAAACAGCTGCAGGACGACCCCTGGAAAACGGTCGCGGAGCGGTATGAAGTCGGCAAAGAGATCACCGGCACGATTACCAATCTAACCGATTTCGGCGTATTCGTTGAGCTTGAAGAGGGGATTGAAGGACTGGTCCATGTTTCCGAGATCAGTAAAGAAAAGGTGAAGACCCCGGTGGGCATGTTCAACATCAGCGATATGATCACCGCGCGCGTTATGAACATAAACAGTGATGAACGGCGAATCGGGCTTTCCATCAAGCGGCTTGAAATGGAAGATGATCAATCCCTGCTTAGCGAGTACATGAACACCATTGGGCCTGCCACCTCAACCTTCGGAGAGATCCTGAGAGACAATCTGAAGGAAAAAATCAACGACGGGGAGTAACCTGCCCCGGCAGGGACGTTTATCGACACTGAAGAGATCCTTCGGAAGCGGTCTCATACAGGCAACTGAACAGGGGCGGATTTTCCGCCCCTGTTTTATTTTAACAGGAGAGGGCTCATGTTTTCCAGAAGACACCCCTACCTATTTACACTGTTGATTTTATCATCCGTCTGCGCGGTTATGTTTCTGTCCGCGGTTTTTTTATTTTTGGGCGGAAGCTCTTTTGATGACGCCTACGAGGTGGTCGGCAGCGACACCGGAGAACGGGTCGCAGTCGTGGAGATTATCGGGATTATTGCTGAATCCAAAGACACCATCCGGACCCTGAAAAAGTTTCGTGAAGACGATTCCATCAAGGCGATTGTCCTGCGGGTTGACTCCCCCGGGGGTGGTATTGGCCCTTCCCAGGAGATCTATCGGGAAATTGTCAGGACTTTGCCCGTAAAAAAGGTGGTCTGTTCCATGGGGGCGGTGGCTGCTTCGGGCGGGTATTACATTGCCGCCGGGACGTCCGGGATTGTTGCCAACCCCGGCACCATCACCGGAAGCATCGGTGTGATTATTGGTTACACCAATTTCGAGGACCTTCTCACAAAGATAGGGCTTTATCCGGTTGTCGTCAAAAGCGGCGCTTTTAAGGATATTGGATCACCCACACGGGAGATGACGGAAGCCGAAAGAAAAATGCTGCAGACGGTGG
>CAZKYZ010000038.1:0-15133 GCA_964557055.1 uncultured Desulfobacterales bacterium | reverse complement strand
TTTGTTATCGGCTTTGTGGCAATCGATGCAGTTGGCGTGAAGCGCTTCCTTGTGATATTTTTTAATCTTATCTGCTTTCTTCATTTGTTTGTCTTCTTTGGCCAGGCTGCCAAATTCCGAGTGGCAAGTCCCGCAGCCCTGAACATCATCCCCCGCCTTCAGATCGAGCGGTTTGCCAGCATCGTCATGATGGCATTCACCACAGGTGATGTTTAACTCCGTGGAATGCTTTTTATGGGAAAACTCCACCCCGGCTTTGGTGTGCTTCGCATATCCAGGGTTTTCAATGACAAAGGTGTCTTCAACCGTGGTTCCCGCGTAGATACCGGCAGCCAGAAATAGTGCGCTGACGAAAAAGACCGCCGTTGACAACAGAATACGTTTGTTCATAGTTCCTTTGACCCCCTTTACAAATGGTTAATCATGCATCCGAAAATATCGCGTAACTTTAGCAAAGAGAAATCCGGCTTGTCAATGGAAAACAGCGCCTTTGAGCGGCACCTGGTAATACGAGACCGGCTTAGTCCGAAGAGGCAGTTTCTTCGGGGTCATCGGTTTTTGGTTCCTCGTCGTCTTCCTGGTCATCCGCTTCCGGTTTCTTTTTACCGAATATTCTGGCCCCGATAATGCTGATTTCATAGAGCAGCATCAGCGGTCCTGCCATCATGATCTGGGTGACGACGTCCGGCGGGGTCAGAATGGCGGCAGCGACAAAGAAGATAAGCAAGGCGTACTTTCTGTTTTTCTTCAAAAAATCGACGGAAACAAGTCCCATCCGCGCCATGAATGTTATGACAAGTGGCAATTCGAAGACAACGCCGAAGGCGAGCAGCATTTTAGAGGAAAGGCTGAGGTATTCCTTCATGGACGGCAGAGGTTTGATGGTATCGGTGGCGAAGCTGAGAAAGAACTGGAACCCCAAGGGAAAGACAATGAAATAGCCGAAAAGAGCGCCCCCAAGGAAAAAAAAGGAAGATAGAAAAACGACCGGCAGCAAGAGTTTTTTTTCGCGTTGATAAAGCCCCGGAGCGACAAACATCCAGAATTGATATAAAATAACCGGTGTTGAGAGGAGCAGACCGGCCAGGAAAGAAACTTTTAAATAGGTAAAAAATGCTTCCGGAAGCCCTGTGAAGATAAGGGTATCGCCTTCCTTCATAACCGAAACCAATGGAAAAACCAGAATCTGGAACAATTTCTCTTTGAATCCGTAACAGAGGGCGAACCCGATGGCTACAGCCACAAAGCAGACAATCAGCCGGCTACGAAGTTCCTCCAGGTGGCTGGTAAAAGGAATCTTGTCGTCATCAACATCAGACATAACCTATTGATCTCCGTCCCTGTTTGATTTTTTGTCGTTGTCGGGTGAAGGCGGTTTTTTATTGGGCTTGTCCTCCTGATCATTCGATGGTTGATCGGTGTTGCCCGTAGAGGCTGGCTCTTTATCGGCGGAAGATGGCTGGCTGGCTGTTGTTTCGTAAAAGCTGTCTTTGATGTCGTTGTTCATTCCATTGACCGTCTTTTTCATTTTTTTGAACTCGCTGATCCCCCCATTCAACCCGACACTTTCTTTTAGTTCTGAAGTGGCCTTCCGGAATTCCCCAAATGCACGGCCCAGTGTTTTTGCCAGGTCCGGCAATTTTTTCGGTCCGATGACAATGAGGGCGATGGCCATAATCAGCAGCATTTCGGGCATGCCGATACCAAACATAATTCGCTCCTTTTTACCGGTATAGCCGGAGGCAACCATCGGTTACGGAGGAGTGGTTGCAGTGAAGAGGGTCACCATACGGTTCACGACCCTTGGGTTGGAATCAAGCGGATACAATATCCGGTTTGTTTGGGTACTGTCAAGCGTCCCTAAGAAAAACAACCAAAGGTCACAAAAGGTTTGCGGCGAGGCCGTTGTCACGGAATGTCGCCCATACCCCCAGGTGGGGTTTTCAAGATCAGGAAGAACAGTTCTCCAGGATGCTGCATATGTCCGGCTGCCAGCTTTGCATACTCTCCGGAACCCCAGAAAACATCCGCCCGCCCGGGACCCACGATGGCACCTCCGGTATCCTGGTTCAGAACAAAGCGGGACATATCGGCCCATTTATGGATCTTCCCGGTTCCGTCCACAAGCGGTTTTTGGGTCTGGATAAAGGCCAGGGCGGCCATGGGGAAAATCTTTCGGTCGGTGGCAATGGAGCGCCCCGGTGTCAGTTTAACGTTAATGCAGCCTAAGGGGCCGTCGGCCTCGATTTTGAAAAAAACATAACTGGGGTTGTAATTTAAAATATCCGTTATTTCAGCGGGGTGTTCGGTCAAGTATTTTTGGATGGCCTGCATGGACATTTCTTCTCTGGGGATTTTGCCGGTATCAATCAGCAGCTTGCCGATGCTGCGATACGGTCGACCGTTGGACTGATTATAGTGAACATTGAGAACCCCCCCGGAACGGAGATAAATTTTACCGGAACCCTGTATATGCAGAAAGAAAAGATCGACCGGGTCCTGCACCCAGGCGAGAACGGGAACAGATTCACCCAAAACACCATCGTTATCGATGGCCATACGGTCGTGGTACGGGATAAAGCCATCGGGGGTATAGCGGCCGACAATCTTTTGTCCTTTATACCGATCGGAAAATGGAGTCAGGTCAATAGATCGAATGTCCGCAGGACGACTGTAAATCGGAAACCGGTATGTGTCCGTTCGATCGAGACTGCCCAGCAGATGCGGTTCATAGTATCCGGTGAACAGAACAGTTCCGAGGTTGTCCCCACCCACGGAACGGTAGACCCGATAGTTTTCGCGGATGAACGCCGATATTGCCCGTTTGTCCGGTGCGGAAGCGATGAAGGTACGAAATGTGTTCAGAGATTCGATCAGGCGGGAAGCCGTATAGTGATCCTGACCAAAAGAAAACAATTGCTCCGAAGGCAGTTTCTGCAGGTAGGAAAGGCTTTTTAGGCTGGCATGATCCAGGCCGGTCAAATCCATGTCGTCGCTGAAGTCCGGAAAAGCGGAAACGTCCAGGTGAACCATCACAAGCGAATCATCAATCGGAATTTCCGGCTTTTGGGATGGGGTTGTGCAGCCCCACAGGGCTGCCAGCAGAAAGGCCGCCAGGAAAGACATTGGTAAACGATATTTTCTGGTCATAACCATACCCCCCAAAGGCGCCTGTCTGGCCTTATTTCCTGTGTCGGTGCAGGGTTTCGTACATATTCGTCGAATCCGGGTGTTTTCAGGGTCGTCGCTTGTCTTTTAGCAGGTTGTTGGAAATGACCACCCGTTGAATCTCCGAGGTACCTTCATAGATGGTGAAAACCCGCGCATCCCGGTAGAATCGCTCAACCGGATAGTCCTTGAGGAAACCATAGCCGCCGTGAATCTGCAATGCCTTTGCGGTGACGCGATTGACCATTTCGGAGGCGAACAGCTTGGCCATGGAGGCCTGGGTGGTATACTTTTCGCCCCTGTCTTTCATGGCGGCGGCAGACAAGGTCAATTGTCGTGCAGCTTCGATTTCGGTGGCCATGTCGGCGATAATCCAGCGCAGACCCTGGAATTTGGATATGGGCTGGCCGAACTGTTTCCTTTTTTTAGCGTATTTTACCGCTGCGTCAAGGGCCGCCCGGGCCACCCCGATCGATTGGGCTGCGATTCCGATGCGCCCTCCGTCGAGACCTTTCATGGCGATTTTAAACCCGTCGCCCTCCGCACCCAGGCGGCAATCGGCAGGAACCCGGCAGTTTTCGAAGATCAGGTCCGTTGTGTCCGAGGCGCGCAACCCCAATTTGTCTTCCGTATGACCTACGCTGAACCCGTCGAGGCCCTTGGGGACGATAAAGGCGCTGATGCCTTTGTGGCGCAGGCTTTCGTCCGTTTTGGCGGTGACGATGACCAGTTGACTGTTTTTTCCGGAGGTGATGAACCGCTTGGTACCGTTGAGAATATAATCGCTCCCGTCTCTGACGGCAGCGGTACTCTGGGCGACCGGGTCGGAACCGGCCTCCGGTTCCGTCAGGGCGAAGGCACCGATTTTTTCCCCGGCTGCCAGGGGTTTTAAAAAACGTTCTTTCTGGCCCGGAGTGCCGAACCGGAGTATGCTTTCGCAGACGATGGAGTTCTGTACGGACATCACCACCGCGGTGGCGGCGCAGGAATAGGCGATTTCGGAAAGGGCCAGGACATAGCTGATCGTATCCGAACCAGCTCCGTTATATTCATCTGGAATCATCATGCCCAAAAAGCCCAGTTCGCCCATTTGACGAAGGTTGTCAGCAGGGAATTCCTTGGTTCGGTCTCTTTCGGCGGCTGTTGCGGCGACCACTTTCCTGGAAAATTCTCTGGCCATGGCCTGGATCATCAGTTGTTCATCGGATAATTTGAATGACATACATTTTACCTCATGTTGCCGATTATCGCAAAGCAAGGTTCAGCAGCTGTTGTCGTCCACGTGGCGCTGCCTACGTCAGGGCTGGTAGATGACAACGATCATCTCGGCCGTTTTTTTACTGATATTGCGCATGCTGTGCTGGATGCCGGAATTGAAGTGCAGGGAATTCGACGATTTGAGGACCTGGGCGTGTTCCCCGATGGTTACCTCCATTTTACCTTTCAGCACATAGACGAATTCTTCCCCCTCGTGCCGATAACCGACCCCCTTGTGTTCCTGCTCCGGGTCCACGGTAACGTGGAAGGCCTTGAGGTGTTTGTTTTCGGCACCCGGGGTCAAGGTCGTGTAGGCATAGTTGTCTGTCCGTTTGGTATAGGCCTTGATGCGGCTCGACGCGTTGGCTTCCTGCTCCTTGAGGAGAAGTCCGGAATCGATATCGAGGGCCCGCGAAATGGACAGCAAGGTCCCAACCGGCGGCATTATTTTGCCGGCTTCCACCTTTTTGAGGTAATCAACCGAACACCCGGTTTCAGTGGCAACATTATCGAGGGTTAGTTTTTTTTCCGTTCTGAATTTTTTCAGCTTTTTTCCAATGGGTGACAGGACGGCACTCTTTTTTTTTAGCATGTTTCCTCCAGCGTTCCGCTATTTGTATTCATAGAACCCGTTGCCGCTTTTCCTGCCCAGCCAGCCGGCCTCCACATACTTGCGCAGCAGGGGGCAGGGGCGGTATTTGGAGTCGTTGAAACCGTTATACAAAGTCTGCATGATGGCAAGACAGGTGTCGAGACCGATCAGGTCCGCCAGGGCCAGTGGGCCCATGGGGTGGTTCATGCCCAGTTTCATAACCGTGTCGATGGCTTCCGGTGTTCCCACCTGATGATACAGGCAATAGATCGCTTCGTTGATCATGGGCATCAGAATGCGGTTGGCGATGAAACCGGGGAAGTCATTGGCTTCGGCCGGCGTTTTACCGAATTTGACGGATAGATCCCAGGTGGTCTGAAAGGTTGTGTCCGAAGTGGCCAGCCCCCGGATCACTTCCACCAGCTTCATGACCGGCACGGGGTTCATGAAGTGCTTGCCGATTACCTTGTCGGGTCGGCCGGTTTGGGCAGCAATCCGCCCGATGGGGATCGAGGAGGTGTTGGTGGCTAAAATCACCCCCGGGCGGCAGGTTGCGTCCAGGTTTTTGAAGATCTGGAACTTGAGAGCCTCATTTTCCGTGGCCGCTTCCACCACAAAATCAGTGTCGGCCATATCCTTCAAGTCCACGCTGGTCTTGATACGGCCAAGGACAACTTTCTTTTCATTGGAAGACAGTTTGCCTTTGGCCACAAGGCGCTCAAGATTCCTGTCGATGGCGGCCAGCCCGCGGGCGACAAATTCTTGGCTGATATCATTCATGATGACATCGAGACCGCTCATGGCAGCTACCTGCGCGATGCCGTTACCCATCTGGCCGGCTCCGACAACACCATAGGTTTTAATTTCCATTGTCGACTCCTTTATCTTTTTACAATCATGGCGACCGCTTCACCGCCGCCGAGGCACAACGAGGCCAGGCCGATTTTTTTATCCTGCCGGAGCATCTCGTAAATCAGGGTTACCAGTACGCGGCAGCCACTGGCGCCGATGGGATGCCCGAGGGCCACACTGCCGCCGTTGACGTTGGTTTTGTCTGCTCCAATCCCCAGTTCCTGCATCACCGCCAGGGTGGACCCGGAAAAAGCTTCGTTGATTTCAAACAAATCGATATCGTCCAGGCCGAGCCCCTCTTTCCGCAGGCATTTTGGAATGGCCCAGATGGGGGCTACCAGGACGTATTTCATGTCGATGCCATAGGAAGCCTGGGCTCCGATTTCAACCAGGATCTTGCAATTGTACGTCTTTGCCTTTTCTGCGGACATGACCACCACGGCCGCGGCAGCATCGCTGATGATAGAGGCATTGCCGGCAGTGCCGCAGCCATCTTTCTGGAAGGCCGGGCTCATTTTGGAAAGGGTTTCGAACCCGGTTTCCCGGGCGCATTCATCCGTATCGAAAACCGATACCGCTCCTTTTCTTCCGGGGATTTCTACCGGGACAATCTGTTCTTTGAAGTAACCGGACTGTATCGCTGTGATCGCCCGCCGATAGGATTCGGCCGCATAACGGTCCTGGGCTTCGCGGCTGATGCCGTATTTTTGGGAACACAGCTCATTGGAAATACCCATGTGGAAGTCATTGACGATGTCCCACAGACCGTCGTGGACCATATGGTCCTCCAGGCGCCCGGGGCCCATGCGGTAACCATTGCGGGCCTTGTCCAGGTAGTAAGGAGCCATGCTCATGTTTTCCATGCCGCCGGCCACGACCACCTCGGCATCGCCGACCTGGATGGCCTGTGCGGCCAGCATGACGGCCTTGAGGGCCGACCCGCAAACCTTGTTGACCGTGATGGCTTCCGCTTCCCAGGGCAGTCCTGCTTTGACGGCGGCCTGTTTGGCCGGGTTCTGACCGCAGCCGCAGGGCAATACCTGGCCCATGATCACTTCGTTTACCTGGTCTTTTTCGATTCCGGCCCGTTCGACCGCCGAGCGGATAACCAGGCCTCCCAGGTCGGTAGCGCCCATTTTGCTCAGCGAACCGTTGAAATTGGCCAGCGGCGTCCTCACCGCACTTACGATCACTGCTTTGTGCATGGTATACTCCTTGATTCATCCTGTTCGTAAAGGTTCTTCCCCGGATAAGCGGCGCCCGTCTACATGTTGCGGCGGTACTTGCCGCCCACATCGTAAAGGGCACCGGTAATCTGGCCCAGGCTGCAGTATTTCACGGTGTTCATCAGTTCGGCGAAAATATTGCTGCCGGACAGCACCACCTGCTGCAGTCGTTCCATGGCCTCGGCCGATTTTTCTGTGTGTCGCTTTTGAAAAGCTGCCAGGCGTCTGAGCTGGGATGCTTTTTCTTCGTTGGTCGACCGGGCCAGATCGATGCACTGCATGCTCTCGGTCAAGTCGTCGCCGTCCGAATGGGGATCCCGGAAGGTGTTGACGCCTATGATGGGCAGCCGACCGTCGTGCTTGAGGGTTTCGTAGTAGATCGATTCTTCCTGGATCTGGCTGCGCTGATACCCGGTCTCCATGGCC
Source organism: uncultured Desulfobacterales bacterium (assembly GCA_964557055.1). GTDB lineage: Bacteria > Desulfobacterota > Desulfobacteria > Desulfobacterales > CAZKYZ01 > CAZKYZ01. The sequence goes on along the minus strand of CAZKYZ010000038.1, from coordinate 7,612 downwards.
CCGAGGACCCCTCCACGCTCGGTGATGCGGTCGAACTCCATCAGTACCGCTTCTTCCACCAGATCCGTCAGGTCTTCTACGATGAAGCTGCCCTGCTGGGGGTTCTCATTTTTGGCCAGGCCCCACTCCCGGTTAACGATGAGCTGGATGGCCAGGGCGCGACGCACCGATTCCTCGGTGGGGGTGGTGATGGCCTCATCGAAGGCGTTGGTGTGCAGGCTGTTGCAATTGTCGTAGATGGCGCACAGCGCCTGCAGGGTGGTTCGGATGTCGTTAAACTGGATGTCCTGGCTGTGCAGGGAACGGCCGGATGTCTGGATATGGTATTTGAGCATCTGGGAGCGTTTGGAGGCCCCATATTTTTCGCGCAGGGCCACCGACCAGATGCGGCGCGCCACCCGGCCGATCACCGTGTATTCGGGGTCCATTCCGTTGGAGAAGAAAAAGGACAGATTGGGGCCAAAACTGTCGAGCGGCATGCCCCTGGAAAGGTAGTATTCCAAGTAGGTGAATCCGTTTGCGAGGGTAAAGGCCAGTTGTGAGATGGGGTTCGCCCCGGCTTCGGCGATATGATACCCGGAGATGGAAACCGAATAGAAGTTGCGGATGTTTTCCCGAATGAAATATTCCTGGATATCCCCCATCATCTTGAGGGCGAAATCGATGGAAAAGATGCAGGTATTCTGCCCCTGATCCTCTTTCAGAATATCGGCCTGAACGGTCCCGCGAACATTTTGGAGGACATCGGCCCGGATGGCGGCATATTGCTCGGCAGAGGGGTCGCGGCCGTTTTCATCCCGGAAGCGGTCTATCTGCTGATCGATGGCGGTGTTGAGGAAAAAAGCCAGAATGATCGGCGCCGGCCCGTTGACGGTCATGGAAACCGAGGTAGTCGCCGCGCACAGATCAAAACCGCCGTAAAGCACCTTGGCATCGTCGAGGGTGCACACGCTAACCCCGGAGTTGCCGATTTTGCCGTAAATGTCCGGCCGCACGTCCGGGTCGCAACCGTACAGCGTCACCGAGTCAAAAGCCGTGGAGAGCCGCTTGGCATCGCTGTTGGCGGACAGCAGCTTGAAGCGCCGGTTGGTGCGGGCCGGGTCGCCCTCCCCGGCGAACATGCGGGTGGGGTCCTCATCGACCCGTTTCATGGGAAAGACACCGGCGGTGTAGGGGAAGAAGCCGGGTAAATTTTCGCGGCGCAGCCAGCGGTAGATTTCACCCGGATCCGTAAACGCGGGCAGGGAGATTTTCGGGATTTTTTTATGGCTCATGGATTCCGTAAAAAGAGGAACGCGGATCTCCCGATCGCGGACGCGGTAGACCAGCTCGTCCTGCGAATAGGCTTTTCGGGTCTTTTCCCACTGGGCGAGCAGGTCGCTGGTGTCACCCGCTATCTCCTCACTGGCCCCGGCAACTTCCGCTTTCAGCCGGTTGATCAGGGCTGGGACCGTTTCTTCGGCGGCCGCTGGAGCCAGGGCGGCAACACTTTCCTCCAGGTGCCACACCCGTCGAACCGCTGCAGCCTGTGTTGCCGTTGTGGCGTGATAGGCTCGGACTGTCTCAGCGATCTCCGCAAGGTAACGGATTTTTTCGGGGGGGATAATGATGGTTTTTGAGCTGGATACCTTTCCGTCCGGTCTGGGAATGCTCGATTCGAAGCGTGTGCCGGTCTTTTGATTGATGCGATCAAGAAGGGCATGGTAAAGAGCGGTAACACCGTCGTCGTTGAACTTGGAGGCGATGGTGCCGAAAACCGGCATCGCTTCGGTGGGCTGGTCAAAGGCCATGCGGTTGCGCTGCACCTGTTTTCTGACATCGCGAACGGCATCTTCACCCCCCCGTTTTTCATACTTGTTGACCACCACCAGATCGGCAAAGTCGAGCATGTCGATTTTTTCCAGTTGCGACGCGGCACCGAATTCACTGGTCATGACGTACATGGAGATATCGACCATGTCGATGATGTTGGAGTCTCCCTGGCCGATGCCGGCGGTTTCCACGATTACCAGATCGTAGCCGGCGGCCTTGACGACCCGGATCAATTCCGGGAGTTTCTCCGGGACTTCGGTATTGGAACGTCGGGTAGCCAGAGAGCGCATGTATACCCGCGGACTGCCGATGGCGTTCATGCGGATACGGTCACCGAGCAGGGCGCCTCCGGTCTTGCGGCGGGAAGGGTCGGCACTGATGATGGCGATGTTGATATCCTTGAAATCATGCAGCATACGCTGGATCAGCTCATCCGTGAGGGACGATTTACCGGCTCCGCCGGTGCCGGTTATGCCCAGAACGGGGGTTGCCCGGCCGGCATTCCTGGCATCCAGCTCCGTGCTGAGTTTTTCAAAAGCGGCCGGCTCTATACGGTTCCTGTTTTCAACCCGGCTGATCAGGCGTGCCACCATCCCTTTGTTGGCGGGTGACAGGTCGTCCAGGTTTTCCGGAAGGGGGTCCTCCAGGGACACGTCCATCCGTTTGACCATCTGGTTGATAATGCCCTGCAGCCCCATGCGGGTGCCGTCTTCCGGTGAGTATATTCTGGTGACGCCATAGTCTTGCAGTTCCCTGATTTCGTCGGGAACGATCACGCCGCCGCCGCCGCCGAAAACCTTGATGTGACCGGCGCCCGCGTCCCGGAGCAGATCAACCATATATTTGAAGAATTCGATGTGGCCCCCCTGGTAGCTGGAAACAGCGATGCCGTGGGCGTCCTCCTCGATGGCGGCATCGACGATATCCTGGACCGAACGGTTGTGTCCCAGATGAATGACTTCCACGCCGGTGCTTTGCAAAATCCGGCGAAAGATGTTGATGGAAGCGTCGTGGCCATCGAAAAGAGAGGTGGCGGTAACGATGCGAACATTGTTTTTGGGTCTGTAAACGGCTGTTTCGATGCTCATCGTTTCTCCTCAGTTTTTGATCTTGGGCGCTGACCCCATGCCGGGCGCAGAACGCCAGGTACGGGGAGGAGACGGCTATTTTATTTTGCCGAGCAGGGCGCTGGCGATGGTGTTTTTCTGAATCTCCTTGGTGCCTTCGTAAATTTCCGTGATCTTGGCATCCCGGTAAAACCGTTCAACCTCGTATTCGGTCATGTAGCCATAGCCGCCCAGAAGCTGGATGGCCTCGTCAGCCACTTCAACCGCCGTGCGGGCTGCATACATTTTGGCCATGGAGGTCAGTTTGGGATCGATGCGGCCCTGGTCGAAATTCCAGGCCGCTTTGTAGGTCATCAGCCGTGCCAGTTCGATTTTGGTGGCCATGTCTGCTATTTTGTGCTGTGTGACTTGGAACTGGGCTATTTTTTTGCCGAATTGCTCCCGCTTTTTGACATAAGCCAGGGCCCGGTCATAGGCTCCCTGGGCGATGCCCAGAGCCTGGGCCGCGATCTGGATACGGCTTTCGTCAAAAAAGTGCAGCACGTGATAGAAGCCTTTGCCTTCTTCGCCAACCAGGTTTGAAAGAGGTACCCGAACGTCTTTGAGGGAAACCTCGGCCGTGGCCATCATGCGGATGCCCATTTTGTCGCCTACGTCGGCGGTGGTCAGCCCCTTGCGATCCTCCTCGACGAGGATGATGCTCATGCCGCGGTAGGAAGGCGATGCCTCCGGGTCGGTCTGGCACAGCACCGAATAAAAACCCGCCATCCCGCCATTGGTGATGAAGGTCTTGACGCCGTTGACGACCCACGCGTCTCCATCTTTAACGGCGGTTGTGTTCATAAAGGTGATGTCCGAACCGTGATCCGGTTCGGTAAAGGCCCCTGCGGAGAGCATCCTGCCTTCGGCTACGGCCGGGAGGTATTTTTCTTTCTGCTCATCGGTTCCGTAGTGCAAGATCAGTTCGGAGGCAAAGCTGGAGAGAGCGACGGCGCTGCCGATGGTTGAATCCCCCCGGCACAGCTCTTCTACAACCAGGATATCCTCCATGCTGCCCAGCCCCTGGCCGGAATATTTTTCCGGATAATGGACACCGATCAAACCGAGATCGCAGGCTTTTTTCCATATTTTTTTTGGGAACTCGTGCTTTTTTTCCAGTTCGTAGGCAATTTCCTTGTCGAATTCGCCTTTGGTAAAATCTCTTACTGCTTTCTGGATGTCTTTTTGTGTTTTGCTTAATTCGAAATCCACGTTGCTCCTCCTGTCGAAATAAGGTGTTAATGTACCCGTCGGCGACTCTGTCTGCCGGCGGTATTGTCAGATACGGCTTGTTCTTTTAGTGGGGATCCGGCGTGGCACATGCCCAGGATGGATGTGGTCTGCAATTCGATATAGTCTTCGATACTGTAATGGCAGGCCAAAAACCAGCGGCGAAAAGTCCACATGTGACCCAGTACGGTGATGTTGTGAGCCACCAGTTCCAGGAAACGATCATCCAGTTTCGGTATCTGGCCTTCATCTGTCAGTCGGGCCAAAACCGCATGAAAGAGGCCGGTGATTTTGATTTCGTTCGCGAGAACGATTTTGCGCCATTTGGCGGGCAGGGACTGAGTTTCCTGGTATATTAACAGGATGTGGTCGTTCATTCGCTGGCATACCAGGAAATACGCTCGGATCACTGCAGCCAGGGGGTGTTTGTCGCGGTTGGCCCGCTGCAGTGCTTCGGCAACCCCCCTTTCAATTTCGGCATGGATGGCGTCACACACCAGATAGAGGATATCCTCCTTCGAGGCGACGTATTCGTACAGGGATCCGATTGAAAAGCCGGCTTTGCCGGCAATCTGGCGGGTAGTTGTTTTATGGAACCCGTTTTCAATAAACAGGTGGACGGCTGCATCAATGATCTGGCGGCGCCTTTGTTCAACCAGGAACGGGTTTTTTACCAGGGTCGGTATCTGGGGTTGGGTAATGACGGGGTTGCTGTTCATGGGGCGCAATTTTCTCCGACACTGTGAGGCTAATAATCTGAACGAGCGCTCAGTCAGATTACTATGACCGCCGTTGCGTGTCAAGCGGTAAGCCGAATATTTTTTACGGTTTTAAAAAGGGTCGTTGACGAACCGTCAAATCACGAGGACACCCCCTGGTACAGATGGGAAAACGGCCGATTTTTTGCTTGACAGACCCCGGCGAGTATGAAAAAAGAAGCGATACCTACCGTCCGGTCGGTTGACATCCTGGCAGGAAAGGACCCATTAAATGGCGGACATGAAACAAACCATTCAATCGGTTTCAATCGATTTATTCTACCGCAAGGGATATTTTGCCACCAGCATCAGTGACATCGCCAAGGGTTGCGGCATCCAGAAGGCGAGTATTTACTATCATTTTTCCAGCAAAGAAGAGCTCCTGTTTCAAATCATGCACACCACCATGACGGAGCTTCTGATCCATCTGGAAGCCTGCCTGCAGGGAATAAGCAATATCGAGCGAAGGTTTCGTGCCGCTATTTCCGGCCATGTACAGTTTCACTTGAACCGGCAAAAGGAAACTTTTGTCGCCAACAGCGAACTGAGAGGGCTCTCTCCGGAGCATTATCAGCAGATCGTGGCGATGCGCGATGAATATGAATGGGTTTTTCAAACGCTGATTGCAGATGGGAAAGCATCGGGGTGTTTTGCCGATGTCGATGTCAAGATCTTATCATATGCCATTTTGACCCTGTGTACATCGGGAGCTTTCTGGTTCAAATCGGCAGGCAGATTGGCGGTTGATGAAATCGCTGAAATTTATGAAAAATTTATTTTAAATGGCTTGAAGACCGGTAACGGGTTGGCTGGCATCTAACATTGCCAGGGATCGGTGTCGCCCGGAACGCAGTCAACCCGGTGCAGCCATCAGGGGCGGAAAGGAGGTGTCGTTGGACTTCGACCTTAACAAAGAACAGGAAATGATCCGCAAGGAAGTGCGCAAATTTGCCAAGAGCGAAATTGCACCGGTAGCCTCGCAACTGGATGAGGACGAGTCCTTTTCTGAGGAACTAACCAAAAAAATGGGAGAAATCGGACTGTTCGGCATGTTCGTATCGGAAAAATATGACGGGCAGGACATGGATTATCTTTCCTATATTATTGCCGTGGAAGAGATTGCCCGGATAGACGGTTCCCAGGCGGCCACCGTTGCTGCCGGAAATTCTCTGGGCATCGGCCCCATCCATTATTTCGGTACCGAAGAACAAAAACAGAAATACCTGCCGATACTGTGCCGGGGAGAAGCGCTCTGGGGTTTCGGCCTGACGGAGCCAACAGCCGGCTCCGATGCCGGCGGCAGCAAAACAACAGCCGTGAAAGATGGCCATCAATGGGTCATCAACGGATCCAAAATCTTTATCACCAATGCGGCCAGCGACATGACTCTGGGTGTTACGGTTCAAGCCATTACGGGTCAGCGGGAAGGCGGCCGCCCGGAGTATACCTGCTTTCTGGTGGAACACGGAACCCCCGGATTCAAGGCCGTTGAAATGCACAAAAAAATGATGTGGCGGGCATCCAATACGGCAGAGTTGTATTTCGACGATGTTCGCGTCCCGCAAGAAAACGTATTGGGCAACATCGGGGACGGCTTTCACCAGATGCTAAAAACCCTGGACGGAGGTCGTCTCTCCATTGGGGCTATGGGCCTCGGAGGGGCTCAGGGGGCCTATGATCTGGCCCTCAAATACGCCCGGGAAAGGAAACAGTTCAACCAGCCCATCTGCAAGTTCCAGGCAGTGGCCTTCAAACTGGCCGACTGTGCCATGGAGATCGAATGCGGCCGCAACTTGCTGTACAAGGCCTGCTGGCTGCGGAACAATAAACGACCGTTTGAGAAAGAGGCGGCCATGGCGAAACTGTATTGTTCTGAACTGATGGGCCGGGTGGCCAATCACGCCGTTCAGATTCACGGCGGATACGGACTGATGAAGGAATACAACGTGGAACGGTTTTATCGGGACCAGAAACTGCTGGATATCGGGGAGGGCACTTCGGAAATTCAGCGCCTTGTCATTTCCCGTTACATCGGTTGCTGAAAAAGGTCCGCATAAAAAGGTTTACCGGGGAGGAGACAGGATGGAAAATGTCGTTACAGTTTCGGAGAAAGAGCAGGTTGTCGTACTGACCCTTAACCGGCCCGCGGCCATGAATTCCATCAATTTTGCTGTGTTGGAAGCGCTGGACGATCAGATCCGGGCCATTCGGTTTCGTCAGGATGTCCGCGTGGTTATTATCACCGGCGCCGGCGAAAAAGCTTTCTGTGCCGGCGCGGATTTGAAGGAAAGAGCCACTCTCCCGCCGGAACGGGTAAAAACTTTTATTTATACCATTCGCAGCCTGTTCAGTGCAGTAGAGGACCTGAACAAACCGGTGATTGCCGCGGTCAACGGAATTGCCCTGGGGGGGGGCACCGAACTGGCTTTGGCCGCCGATATCCGGATTGCCTCCAGAAATGCCAGTATGGGCTTGACCGAAACCCGGCTGGCGATCATCCCGGGAGCCGGGGGCACACAGCGTTTACCGAGGCTTATCGGCAAAGGCAAGGCCAAAGAACTCATTTTTACCGGTCGTCGGGTTTCGGCGGAGGAAGCTCTTGAAATCGGTCTGGTGAACAAGATTTGCTCCCCGGAGGCGCTTATGGAGACCTGCTTTGAAATGGCCGCCCTGATCTGTGAGACGGGCCCCATTGCCATAGAACAG